>JALYVP010000137.1:935-8864 GCA_030853185.1 Actinomycetota bacterium
GCCGAGGTGAGAAGTCGTCCAAAGTGGCGGTCGACCCCTGGTCCACGCCGGCCCGCGGGTGCGCCGTACACGAGTGAACTGGAGCGTGAGCTGGACCGGACGAGCGTTGACGCGGCAGCGGATGCTGCAGCCGGTGGTTGGGCGAGCGCAGAGCAGATGGCTGCTCTGGAGTCCAACCGCCCGACATGGATCGGGGCGCTTCGTCGCCTGATCGATCAGACCGACGAAGGCCTGCGCAGCGTCGTGAAGCTGCGGGCCGAGGAGCGGGAGCAGATCATCGCCGACCTGGCCGGCGAACGGGACCGCTTGGCCGCCGCCCTCACCGCCCTCACAGGGGAGACGGTGGTGCCGAGCGTCCTGGCGCAACCCGACATCGGCCGCCAGATGGCGGCCACCCCCGTCGTCGAGGCGCCGGGCGTGGCCCAGCTCCAGGGCTCCTGGGCCGACGGGCGAGTGATCGTCTGGGGCGGCGGGCCCGGGGTCGACCCGACCGACGCCGACGGGCTGAAGGTCCTGCTGGGAGCGGCCGACGCCGACGCCATCGCCTGGGAACGGCACGCCGACGTCCCCCTGCCCGGTGGCGGCAAAGCCGAGGCCCGCTCGGCGCCGATCGCCCAGACCCTCGGGTGGCTGGTCGGGATCGGCGCCGGCCAGGTCTCCGCCCCCGTCGCTCCCAGCTTGCGGTGGCTGGGCGATGTCGCCGTGTGGGGCGCCGAGCTGGTGGCCCAGGGCCGCATGGTCCCGGTCCTGCGCGGTTCGAACGGCACCAGCAGCCACGGTGGTGGCCAGGCCCGCCACCGGGTCCGATGGGTCCCTGCCCTGGCCGGCCGAGACCGCTTCGCCGCTCTCGTCGCCCGCATGCCCGGGGCCGTCGTCGCCGTGCAGGCCGCCCCCCAAGCCGACGGCGCCTGCCGGGCGGTGCTCTCCGCCGTCGTCGACGCCGTCTCCCGGGCCGGCGCCGAGCGGGTCCCGTCGCCGGCCGCCCTGGCCACACCCACCAGCCGGGTGGAGGTCTCCGAGGCGGTGCTGGCGGGGCTGGACGGGCGGTCGTTCTCGGCCGAGGCCGACGTCGCCTCCCGCCTGGCTGACGCCCTCAAGCGGTGGGCGGCCCCCGTGTCCACCGCCCCGCGCATCGGTCTGACCGTCCGCCTCGATCCCCCGGCCACCGACGGTGGCTGGCTGCTCCATGTCGAGGCCACCGGCGTGGACAAGGCCCCCCTGCCGGTGGAGCACGCCATGGTCGTGGCGTCGGGCACCAAGTCGGGCCAGGTCGAGGCCCAGCTCCGCCGGCTGGAGCGGCTCCTGCCTCTCCTGCGTCGGCCCAGCACCCGGCGGGGCCAGGTCGTCCTCGACGGCGACGAGGCCAGCGACCTGATGTTCACCACCGGCGCCACCCTGGCCGCGGCCGGGTTCGAGGTGTACCTGCCGCTGGTCTCCAAGCGGCGCCCGTCGCCCCAGTTACGGCTCTTCGCCGAGGCCATCGGCGGCCAGTCCCAGGTCGGCGTGGCCCAGCTGTCCTCGGTGCGCTGGTCGGTGCTCTTCGGTGACCTCGAGCTCGACGCGGCCGGCATCGCCAAGCTGGCGGCGGAGGCCAAGCCGCTGATCCAGGTCAAGGGCCGCTGGGTGCATCTCGACCGCGCCGACCTGGTCGCCGCCGCCGCCGCCCTGGCCGAACGGTCTGCGCTCACCGAGCTGTCGGGCGCCGAGCTGATCCGCCATGCCGTCGGCCTCGAAGGGGGCGCCCTCGGCGGACCGGTCCGCATCGACGGCAGCGGGTGGGCCGTCGACCTGCTCCACGACGCCACCTCCAACCCTCCGGCCCCCATCGAGGCACCCAGGGGGTTCAAAGGCACGCTTCGCCACTACCAGGCAGAGGCCGCCGGGTGGCTGGACTTCCTGGATCGCGCCAGCCTCGGCGGCTGCCTGGCCATGGACATGGGCCTGGGCAAGACGCCCACCGTGCTGGCCCACATCCTCGCCACTCGCGGCGACGGGCCGGCCCTGGTGGTGTGCCCCCCCGCCGTCCTCGGCAACTGGGCGGCGGAGACGGCCCGGTTCACGCCCTCCCTGCGGGTCGTCTCCCACCACGGCCCCCGCCGGGCCGGACCGGCCCGGCTGGCCGAGCTGGCCGCCACCGCCGACGTGGTCCTCACCACCTACGCCACCGCCGTCCGTGACATCGACGCCCTGGCCGACATTGCCTGGCGGCGGATCGTCGTCGACGAGGCCCAGGTCATCAAGAACCACAACAGCGAGACAGCCCAGGTCCTGCGCCGCCTGCCCGCTCGGTCCCGCCTGGCCCTGACCGGCACCCCGGTCGAGAACGGCCTGGGCGACCTGTGGGCCATCCTCGACTTCACCAACCCCGGCCTGGTCGGCACCCGTACCACGTTCATCGAGTCGCTGTCGAGGACGGCCGAGGCCAAGCCCGCCACCTCGGACCCGGATCGGGCGGTGGGTTCCGACGTGCGGCTGGCCGACCCGAAGGCCGCCTCCCACGAGGGCGCCCTGCGGGCGCTGAACGGCCTGCTCATCTTCCGTCGGACCAAGGTCGAGCCGGACATTGCCGCTGAGCTGCCCGACAAGGTGGACAAGCTCGACCATTGCGCTATGACCACCGAGCAGATCGGCCTGTACCAGGCCGTCGTCAACCGCCTCATCGACAGCGGTCTGGAAGCCGACGCCACCCAGCGCAAGGGCCAGGTGCTGGCCGCCATCACCGCCCTCAAGCAGATCTGCGATCATCCGGCGGCGTACCTGGGCGCCGACGACACCGACACCACCCTGGTGGGCCGTTCCGGCAAGTTGACCCGTCTGGAGGAGATCGTCGGCGACGTCTTCGCCGCCGGCGAGCGGATCCTGGTGTTCACCCACTTCGCCCGCTGGGGCGAGAAGCTGGCCACCCACCTCACTGCCCACACCGGGATCCCGGTCGGCTGCTACCACGGTGGCCTGTCGCGATCGACCCGCGACGATCTGGTTGACCAGTTCCAGCACGGCACCGGCCCCGGAGCCCTCGTGCTGTCGATCAAGGCCGGCGGCTCCGGCCTCAACCTGACCGCCGCCAACCACGTCGTCCTCTATGACCGGTGGTGGAACCCGGCGGTCGAGGACCAGGCCCGGGACCGGGCGTGGCGGATCGGCCAGACGGCCACCGTCATGTCCCACCGCCTGGTGTGCCCGGGGACGGTCGACGAGCGCGTCGAGGAGATCGTCAACGGCAAGCGGCAGGTAGCGGGCATGGTCCTGCCAGCCCGCAGCTCGCTGGGCGATCTCGACGCCGAGCAGATCCGGGTGGCCCTCGGGCTCCACGCCGAGGAGGTCATCGACGATGACACCCCCGCCGACACCACCGACGAGGAGGCCGCATGAGCAAGCGCCGCCGCCCCGGGGTCAACAAGAAGATCGCCGAGGCCAAGTTCTGGGGTGACCCCTCCACCCCGGCGGAGGAGGCCCGGCCGGTGACGCCGACGCCCGAGCCGGGCGCCCTGGTCCGTTCCCTGGGGCCGTCGCCCCTGGCGGTCGACGAGAAGGAGGCGACCGTGCACCTGACGGCGGTCTACAGCGAAGCGGTCCGCACGGCCACCGCTCTGGTGGCGGCCAACGGGCTGTTCGTCGAGGCTGACGGCGGCGCCTGAGGCGACCTACGCCCGCCCTGCTTACTTGTAGCGGTAGGTGATCCGACCCCGGGTCAGGTCGTAGGGGCTGATCTCGACCTGGACCTTGTCGCCGGGGAGCACCCGGATCCGGTTCATGCGCATCTTGCCCGAGTTGTGGGCGAGCACCTCGTGCCCGTTGGCGAGCTCCACCTTGAACATGGCGTTCTTCAACGCCTCGCTTACCGTACCTTCGAGCACGATTGCGTCTTCTTTTCCCTTGGGCAGGATGATCCCCTTGTGGTTCGGGTGCCTGTAGTGGGACGCTCCTGCGTCCTGGCTCGGCCATTGTACGGCGCAAGGGCCACCAGCCACAGCCGTCCGTCCCGGCGACCTGCGTTAATGCCCGCGTGGCAGCACTGGCCCGTCGGTACGCTGGGATGGTGCGCCTTCCTGCCGCCGGCGCTCGCCAGTCGGAAACCGCCGAGACGGACGCTCCCGGCGACCGCCCGTCAGACGGTGCCGAGATTGAGCCCGACGCCCCGAACGGGTCGCCGGCCTCGTCGATGCGCCGCCGTTCGTGGCTGGTATGGGGGCGCCGCGCGGTGTCGCTGGCCCTGATCGTCGGCGGCATCGTCGCCGCCTACGGCCGGCGCCACGAGATCCACCAGGCGGTGGACCGGATCGGCAACCCGGCGTGGGGATGGCTGCTGTGCGCCTGTGTCACCCAGGCATCGTCGATGGTGGCCTTCGCCCGCCTGCAGCGGTGGCTGCTGCGCACCGGGGGGATCCGGGTCCGTCTTCGGGACATGGTGGAGATCGCCTTGGCCGGCAACGCCATGTCCACCTCCCTGCCCGGGGGGGCGGCGTGGGCCGCGGGGTGGGTGTGGGGCCAACTTCGCCGCCGCCAGGTCGACCGGGTCCTGGCCGGCTGGGTCGTGCTCGTCGCCGGGGCCGTGGCCAGCTTCGCCCTGTTCCTCCTCGTTGTCGTCGGGGCATTCATCGCCGGCTCTCACGGTCCCGTCGCCCCCCTGCGCTGGGTCGGGGTGGCGCTGCTGGGCGTCGGGGTCCTGGCCGCCGGTGCCGTCACCGCCGTGGTGCGATCCGATCGCCTGGGCCGGCGGTGGAGGCAACTCGTCGCGGCATCGGGGTCATCGGGTCCCTCCGTGCACCGTAGGGCGGACACCGTGGTCCGCGGTGCCGATCGGTTCACCCACCAGGTCCGGGTGGTCACCCCGACCCCGCTGGCCTGGTTGGAGGCCCTCGGTTTGGCCCTCTACAACTGGGTCGCTGACCTGTTGACGCTGGTGTTCGTCATCTTCACCGTCCACGGCCATGTGCCCTGGCGCGGGATCGTCGTCGCCTATGCCCTGACCCAGATCGCCGCCTCCATCCCCATCACCCCCGGCGGCCTGGCCGTGGTCGAGGCCAGCCTGACGGCGTTGCTCACCGCCTACGGCATGCCCGCCGCCGAAGCGATCACCGTCGTCCTGCTCTACCGGCTGGTCAGCTTCTGGGCGCTGGTACCCATCGGCTGGGCCTCATGGGGATACCTGGAAGCCGTGCAGCGGAGCCGGAGCCAACCGGTCGGGCACCGGCGCCACCACCCGTGGGCCGAGCACCGCCATGCCCGCCACGCCCGGCGGGGAGGCGGCGCTGTTCCCCTCGATGCCCGTCGGGGACCGGAGCACCTGGTCCTGCCCCAGCCCTGCCAGGACTGCACCCAGAACGGTGGGGGCGTCGGAGCGGCGGGCAACGTCGGGGCTCCCGAGCGGTCCTAGCCGCCGGGCGCCGCGGACGCCAGCGCGCCGAGCCGACGTTGTGGATCAGGTGACCCGTTGGGCCAGGGCCTGATAGGCCCGGGGCACCAGGCCGTGGATGCGGGCCGGCACGGTCAGCCAGGACGGGACGATGGCCTCGGGTCGCCCGAAGCGGAGGCAGTCGACGATGGCGTCGGCGACCTCGCCGGCGGGGATCGGCGCCGGCCGGCTGCGGTCGTAGGGCGGTTCCGTCGGGAGAAGAAGGCGGTGTCGACCACCCCCGGGCTGATCAGGGTGACCTTGACCCCGGTGCCGGCCAGCTCGGCCCGTAGGGCGCCGGCCAGCCCCCCCAGACCGGCCTTGGTGGCGGAGTACACCACCTCGTTGGCCACGCCCACCAGGCCGGCGATGGACCCGACCAGGACCAGATGGCCGCGGCCTTTGGCGACCAGGGCGGGGACGGCGGCGCGTAGCAGGTGGGCGGGGGCCCGCAGGTTGAGATCGATCAGCTTGTCGATGGCGGCCGGATCCATGTCTCGAAAGGAGCCGCACCAGCCGACGCCGGCGTTGCAGACGACGATGTCGAGACCGCCGAGGGCCGCCGCCGCTTCGGCTACCAGCCGGGCGGGATACTCGGCCTCGGTGAGGTCGCCGGCGAACGCCGGCCCCCCGGTCTGGGCGGCCACGGCCGCCAGGGCGTCGGCGTCGCGCCCGGCCAGGGCCACGGCCACGCCGTCGGTGGTCAGGGATCGGGCCGTGGCCGCCCCGATCCCGCTCGACGCGCCGGTGACCAGCGCCCGCCCGCCCGCCAGGGCCACCGGGCGGGCGCGCTCGGTCATGACCCGACGGCGGCCCGGATGGACTGCTTGAAGGACTTGGTGGTGGCCATGACGGCGCTCGGCTCGTAGCCGCAGTGGGCCATGCAGTTGGCGCAGCGGGGGTCCTTCCCCCGGCCGTACTGCTCCCAGTCGGTGGTCTCCAGCAGCTCCTTGTAGGTCTCCGCGTACCCGTCGGCCATCAGGTAGCACGGCCGCTGCCAGCCGAACACGGAGTAGCTGGGGATGCCCCACGGTGTGCACTGGAAGTCCACCTTGCCCTCGAGGAAGTCGAGGAACAGCGGGCTGTGGTTCAGCCTCCACTTCTTGCGCCGGCCGCCGGCGAAGGCGTCGGCGAACAGCTTGGTTGAGGACTTGGTGGAGAGGAAGTTGACCTGGTCGGGCGCCTTCTCGTAGGCGTAGCCGGGGGAGATCATCATCTGGTCGACCTTGAGGTCGTCGTTGAGGTAGTCGAGGACATCACGGACGTTCCTGGCGCTGTCGGTGTTGAAGAACGTGGTGTTGGTGTTGACGGTGAAGCCCATCTCCTTGGCCTTCTTGATGGCCTTGACCGCCTTGTCGAAGGTCCCGTCCCGGCTGACGGACTCGTCGTGGCGCTCCTTGAGCCCGTCGATGTGGACCACCCAGCTGAAGCGGGGGTTGGGCTTGAACTTCTCCAGCTTGCGTTCCAGGAGCAGGGCGTTGGTGCAGAGGTAGACGAACTTCTTGCGAGCCAGGAGGGCCTCGACGATCTTGTCGATGTCGGGGTGCAGCAGGGGCTCACCGCCGGCGATCGAGACCATGGGGGCGCCGCTCTCCTCGATGGCGTCGACGGCCTGGTCCACGGTGAGGCGCTTGCGCAGGATCTCCGTCGGGTACTGGATCTTGCCGCAGCCGTTGCAGCTCAGGTTGCAGGCGAACAGCGGCTCCAACTCGACGATGAGGGGGTACTTGTCGTTGCCATGCAGCTTCTGCTTGGCCATGTATGTACCGACCTGCAGGCTTTGACGTAGGGGGACTCCCATGAGCGGACCTCCTGAAACGGTGGGCGGACGAGACCGGTCAGTGGGGACCGGGGATGGTGGACAGCGGGCGGGGATGGAGGGCCCCGGCCCATGCGGCGATGACGGGCGCGGCCCGGCGCAGGCTGCGCAGGGCGGCTATGCCTCCGGTGACGGTGGTATGGGACAGCAGCTCGGCCTCTGGCCGGTCCACCACGGCTCGCACCACGGCGAACGGACCGGGCCAGGGTAGGGCGGCCAGGATCGCTGACTCGAGGTCGACAGCGAGCGCGCCGGTGTCGGCGGCCAGGGCGGCCACCTCATACGCCTCTTCGAACTCGTCCAGGCCGAAGCGTGAGTGATGAACCGCTGGGCGTCGGCCGCCGGGCCGGGCTAGCTTGACGGCCAGTTCGAAGGTGGCGGGCGAGCCGACGGCCTCGATGGACACGTCCGCGCCCAGCCGGTCGGTCAGGTCCTTGATGATGGCCAGCGGGTCCTCGCGGGCATTGTTCACGACGATGTCGGCGCCGAACTGCCTGGCCGCGTCAAGCCGGGCGTCGGACAGGTCGATGGCGACAACATGGCTCGGGCTGAACAGCTGGGCCGCGGTCATCGCCGCCAGGCCGACCGGCCCGGCTCCGACGACGGCGACGACATCGCCGGGCCGGACGCCGCCGGCCAGCACGCCGACCTCGTAGCCGGTCGGCAAGACGTCGGCCAGCATGAGCGCTTCTTCGTCCGTCACGCCGTCAGGCAC
>JALYVP010000445.1 GCA_030853185.1 Actinomycetota bacterium
GCTGGTCGACGACGGGCTGACGGCGGTGAAAGCGTGCGAGTTGCTGGCCCGCCGGGGCACGGTGGTCCCCGAGCGCACGTTGCACCGCTACGCCCTGGAGGTCCTCGACGTGGGCCGCTCGGCGCGGGGCACCACAGTGCGCGTCGCCGACGGGGAGCCCGGCGCCGAGTTGCAGGTTGACTTCGGCCGGATGGGTTTGGTCTTCGACTCGGTGACCGGCAGGCGCCGGGTGTGCCAGGCGCTGATCTTCACCGCGGTGTTCTCCAGGCACTGTTTCGTGTGGCTGACCTTCACGCAGACCACCGCCGCGGTGATCGCCGGGTTTGAGGCGGCGTGGGGCTTCTTCAACGGGGTCTTTAGGGTCGTGGTCCCCGACAACATGGCGACAGTCGTCACCCGGGCGGATGCCACCGAGCCTCGGCTGAACGAGGCGTTCGTCGAGTATGCCGGCTCCCGTGGTTTCATCGTCGACCCGGCTCGGGTTCGCACGCCGACGGACAAACCACGGGTGGAGCGAACCGTGCCGTTCGTGCGGGGAAGCTTCTTCGCCGGCGAGGTCTTCGTCGACCTGGCCGACGCTCAGCGCCGGGTCGAGGAGTGGTGCCGGGTGCGGGCGGGGATGCGGGTCCATGGCACCCATCAGTGCCGCCCCGCGGAGCTGTTCGCCCTCGAGGAGGCACCCCGGCTGTTGCCCGCCCCGACAACGGTCTATGACCTGCCGATCTACGCCACCGCCAAGGTGCATCGCGACCATCACATCGAGGTGGCCAAGGCGTTGTACTCGATCCCAGGCAACCTGATCGGCGCCGCCGTCGAGGTACGCGCCGACCGGGCGCTGGTTCGGGTCAGCCATCGAGGAGCGCTGATCAAGGTCCATCCCCGAGCCGCCCCCGGCGGCCGGGTCACCGACCCCGCCGACCTGCCGACGGAGAGGACCGCCTACGCCTTGCGGGACCTTGACCATCTGCGCCACCTCGCCGCCGGCCACGGCCCCGCAATCGGCGCCTACGCGGCAGCGGTGTTGGACCATCCGCTGCCGTGGACCAAGATGCGCCAGGCCTACGCCCTGTTGGGCCTGGTCAAGCGGTGGGGGCCCGAACGCGTCGAAGCGGCCTGCGCCCGGGCGCTCGAAGCCGAAGCCATCAGCGTGAGCCTGATCGGGCGCATGATCGACCGGGCCACCGAGACCAACCTGGCCGGCCCGACGCCAGCCGTGGTCCCTATGGTCGCCACCCCAGCCCGCTTCGCCCGCGACGCCGGCCACTTCACCACCACGAAACCCAACAACGACAAGGCTTCGTCCCGCCCTGAGGGTGTCGCTGGCGGTGTGGCATGACCGTCCCCACACCGGCGATCACCGCCGAGCTGCGGGCCCTGCTGCGCCGGGTCAAGCTCGGCCAGAGCATCGACACCCTCCCCGAACGTCTCGCCCTCGCCGCCACCCGAGGTCTCGGCCACGGCGAGTTCTTGGAACTGGTCCTCTCCGACGAGGTCACCCGGCGAGACACCCACTCGGCCACCCTCCGTGCCCGCAAGGCCGGGCTCGACCCGGCCATGCGCCTCGAGCACTGGGACGACACCGCTGCGGTCACCTACGACCGGGCGATCCTCGACGAGCTCGTCAGCCTGCGCTTCGTCGACGCCGCCCACAACGTGTTGATCCTCGGGCCCGTCGGTGTCGGCAAAACATTCGTGGCCACCGCCCTCGGACACGCGGCGGTCAGGCGGCGCTACAGCGTGCACTTCGAACGGGCCGACCAGCTACTCAAGCGGCTCAAGGCTTCCCGGCTCGACAACAGCCACGAGGTCGAGATCCGCAAGCTGCTACGCGTCGACATGTTGATCCTCGACGATTTTTGCCTTCAAGCCATCGACGCCGCCGACACCACCGACATCTACGGGCTCATCGTCGAACGCCACCGCCAGGCAGCCACCATCGTCACCTCCAACCGCGAGCCCGTCGAGTGGCTGGCACTGATGGCCGACCCCCTCCTCGCCCAGTCCGCCATCGACCGGCTCCAGTCATCCGCCCACGAGCTCATCCTCGACGGAGACAGCTACCGGCGACGCCAAAAGCCGACCCTCGGCGACACCAGCAACGACCCACCCCGAACCCGCCGGCACAAGCGCGCTTGACGACCAACATCCCAACCCGCCATCATCGCCGGCATCGACGCTGAAAGGCACCGGACCCGGTCCCATGCCACTGGCGGAGAGGTGGTCCCTTAAGGCTGGCGGGCGACAAC
>JALYVP010000446.1 GCA_030853185.1 Actinomycetota bacterium
TCGGGCCCATGCCCAGACCGCGGCCATGTCACCGCCTGCGCTAGCGCGCTCAGCGATCTCGTCGGCGGTCGGGAACGTCCAGTCGCCGATCGTCGGGGTGAGACGGTGGTGGAGCTGGCGGACGGCGCCGCCAAACGCGTGTTCGGTGTGGTTCCCGCCGGCGGCGTGGGCGTTCGTCACCAACGCGAGGAAGCCTCCGGGTCGGAGGAGGTCGGCGGCCTTCGGGTAGCCGAGCGCGGGGTCGACCCAGTGAAAAGAGGTTGTTGCCGCAACGAGGTCGAAGCTGCCCAGGGAGACGTCGATGTCCTCGAAGCGGGTCATGCGGACCTCGACGGCCGGGTACCCGGCGAGGTTTGTCCGGGCGAGGGCGGCGAGGGCGGCGCCCGGTTCGACGGCGAGGATGCTCGCCCCGATGTTGGCCAGGGCTCCTGTGAGCTGGCCGGTGCCGCAGCCGATCTCCAGGATCCGGCTGGAGCCGGTGACGGCGCAGGTGCGGGCTAGGTCCTCTACGACGTCGGCGGGGTAGCCGGGCCGGGCCCGGTCGTAGAGGTCGGCGATACGGTCGAACACGCCCCCGGCGGTGCGTCGGGGGTCCGCAGTCCCTCGGGGAGGGGGATGAACGGCGCCCCGCCGGACAGCGGTCGGGAACAGAAGCGGTAGTTGACGCCCGCGAACCCAGCGGAGGTGGTGACCTGGTCCCGCCCGAACGCTCCGTCCGACGCCTCGGCCACCATCCGCTCCCAGAAGCGGGCAGCGGGCTCGTTGGCGTCGTCATGGAACAGCGTCCAGCGCCCCGGCAGCCGGGCGAAGAGGGCGAGAGCGGCGGCCCGGCCGACCCTGGCGCGGCGGTGGCGCCGGGCCACGAAGAACTCGGCCACTTCGTGCCCGTCACCGATCTGGCGCGCCAGTGCGAAGCCGGCGAGCCGGCCGTCCACCCGAACGAAGAACGCATGCCGTCCCGGCTCGGTCCAATAGTGATCGAGGAACCGGTAGACGAACGTGCCGTGCTCGGTCAGCTCGTAGCCGCGCACCTCCGAGAAGTCGTACCGGTACAACTGCACCAGGTTGGCCAGCACCGCCTTGTCACCCTCGGCGACCGGCTCGAGCGTGACGACGGGCGGAGCCACGACCCCAGTGTGCCAGCGCGGCGTGTGAGCCCCCCGTACGATCAGCGCCTGACGCCTCGGTCGAGACTCTTTCCGGTCAGGGGTTCTCAGGCCGGCTGTAGGCCGCCGAATGCTCGACCGTCCCGTGTCGCCATGACGGGAGCGTCGGCCCGGTCTGGCGTCCGGCGACCCATGGCCCTGTGGGCGGCGCTCGACCTGACATTGCCGGCCACCGGGTCGCAACCCGGGAACCGCTGCGGCGGTTGTCCTGTTCGGCAATCCTTGGGCGTGGACCTACACACGGCCCGGCCGGGCAACGAGCTCGAGGTCGCCCGCGTCCACGTGGCCTCATGGCGAGAGGCGTACGCCGGGCTGCTGCCCGCCTCGTACCTCGATGGCCTGGAGCCAGCCAGCCGGGCGGCCAACTACACCTTCGGCACCGACGATCCCGTGACCGTGCTAGCCGTCGATGAGGATCGCACCTGCGGGTTCGCCACGACCGGGGCTGCCCGAGACGACGATGTCGTTGGCTGCGGCGAGCTGATGGCCCTCTACGTCGACCCGGCCTGGTTGGGACGAGGAGTGGGGCGGACGTTGATGGCGGACGCGCGCGTCCGCCTGGGTGCGCGGCGCTTCGCTGAAGCGCTCCTATGGGTCCTGGTCGGAAACGAGAGAGCCATGCGCTTCTATGAGCGCGACGGTTGGCGCAGCGACGGCTCGCAGCGCCGGGAACGGGTCCACGGCGTGATGGTGGAGGAGGTGCGCTACCGCCGGCGCCTGGACGTGTAGTTGCGTCCGCCCGGGGATGGCTCAGCGGACGCGACGGGAGCGGTGCGACAGGATGGGGCCATGGTGTCGTCCTGGATCACACCCAAGGCGCTGAAGGGAACTGACAGCGCCATAGCCGGACGAGGCCTGGTTGCCCTCGACGCGATCGGCAGGGATGAGGTCGTTGCCGTCAAGGGGGGCCACATCATCACCGCTGAAGCCTTGCGGAAGCTGCCCGAACGATTGCAGAACTCCGACGTACAGATCACCGATGAGCTGCACCTTGTGGCCCTGGCCGAGGATGAGTACGAGCCGATGATGCTCTACATCAACCACTCTTGCGAGCCCAACGTGGGCTTCGGCGGAAACAC
>JALYVP010000138.1 GCA_030853185.1 Actinomycetota bacterium
CGCCGGTGCTCGGCGTGGCCTGGGTTTTGCGTCGCCGTCCGGGCGGCCTGATCCGGTTGGTGGCCCTGGTACCGCTGGGTGCGTCGCCGTGGCTGTACACCACCTTCGCCCACCACTTCGGGACCTTTCATCGCAGCGGCGCAGGTGAGCCCCTCACCCGCCGCCTGGGTGCAATCCGTGACCCAGGTGCTGCCCACCAGCCTGCTCGCCGACGTCAGGATCCATCCCTCCGCCTCTGTCGTTGCTGCGATCGGCATCGTCATCGTGGTCGCGGTCCTGGCGTTCGTCGTGTGGCAGGCGACCCGCCGACGGTGGCTGCTGGCCATGGCCGGTACGCCCGTGCTGGCTTGGCCCTTGATTCTGGCGATCTCCGGGGTGCCCGCCACCTCAGTGAACTACCGGTACGGCTTCATCCTCGTAGCGCCCTCTGGCCCTCCTGGTGGCCTACCTGTTCCAACAGCTCCGACTTGCCTTGGTGGTGCCGGTGGCGGCCGCCGCCATCACCGTCGTGGGGGCTGCTCAGCCCACGTCCAGCTTCGCTGCGACTCCGGCGTACGATCCCGGCCTCCACGCCGTTTCCGCCATGCTCGTCAGCCAAGACCGAGCTCATGTGTACGCCGGCTACTGGCTGTCCTACGTGCTCAGCGTGGCCTCCGACGAGGACGTCACCGCGTCGCCGACGGCAACCGTGCGAGATGCGCGCTATGCCCGGATGGCCGCCGCCGCCCGCCGGACAACCTACGTCTTCGATGCCGGTCGGAGCCTCGATCAGCAGATGACCGCATGGTCCCAGGTACATCACGCAGGGAGGCGGGTGATGGTGGCCAACTATGCGATATGGGAGTTTCCCACGCCCATGCCGCTCCGCACCATCCCCCTCGACGGTGACTACTGAGCTAAAGGCGGTACTGGTGGTTGGGGCAGACACCAAGGGTCTGCTCGTGAAGTAGCGGTCTACTACCGTTGGTCGACGTCCCCGCCGGTCTCCCCCTGCCCGTGCGGTGGCCTGAGGAGGACCAGCGTCGTGGAGTTCCGCCGGATCAACGGGCTGCCGCCCTACGTGTTCGCCATCATCAACCAGTTGCGCGACGAGGCTCGCAAGGCCGGCCACGACGTGATCGACATGGGGTTCGGCAATCCTGACATCCCCAGCCCCGACCTGGCCGTCGAGAAGCTGGCCGAGGCGGCCCGCAACCCGCGCAACCATCGCTACTCGGCGTCGAGGGGCATCCCCAAGCTGCGCCTGGCTGCCGCCAACCTCTACCAGCGTCGCTTCGGCGTCGATGTCGACCCTGACACCGAGGTGGTCACCACCATCGGGGCCAAGGAGGGCCTGTCCCATCTGATGTGGACCCTCGTCGGTCCGGGCGACACCGCCCTGGTGCCCACGCCGAGCTACCCGATCCACATCTACGCCCCGCTGTTCGCGGGAGCGGACGTCCAGCAGGTGCGTCTCGGGCCCGACCAGGACTTCTTCGCCAACCTGATGGAGAGCTGGGAGTCGACGTGGCCCCGGCCCCGGGTCATCGTGTTCTCGTTCCCCCACAACCCGACCACCGAGGTCGTCGACCTGGCCTGGATGACCCGCCTGGTCACCTTCGCCAAGGAGCACGACGTGCTGCTGGTGCACGACTTCGCCTACTCCGAGACCTACTTCGACGGGTTCAAGCCCCCCTCGATCCTCGAGGTGCCCGGCGCCAAGGACGTCGCCGTCGAGCTGTACACCCTGACCAAGAGCTTCTCGATGGCCGGGTGGCGGGTGGCGTTCATGGTCGGCAATGCCGAGATCGTGGCCGCCCTCACCAAGCTCAAGAGCTATCTGGACTACGGGACCTTCCAACCCATCCAGATCGCGGCCATCGTGGCCATGAACGAGGCGTCGGACTACCCCCTCGAGGTCAACGCCATCTACAACTCGCGGCGCAACGCCCTGGTCGAAGGACTCAACCGGATCGGCTGGGAGATGGAGCCTCCGAAGGGCACCATGTTCGGCTGGGCCCCCATCCCCGAGCCGTACCTGGAGATGGGGTCGTTGGAGTTCTCCAAGTACCTCGTCACCGAGGCGGCGGTGGCCACCTCGCCGGGCATGGGCTTCGGCATGGGTGGGGAGGGCTTCGTTCGCTTCGCCCTCATCGAGAACGAACAGCGGATCGGCCAGGCCATCCGCAACCTCCGCCGCACCCTGACCAAGCTGGGCTGACGCCCGGCCGCCCGGCGAGGCACCGGAAATCGGCCGTTCACAGCGATCTCCTAGGGTGAGACCATGCCGAGCTTCGTGGTCAGGGTCTGGGTACCGGATCGTCCCGGCGCCCTCGGAGCCGTCGCCAGCCGGATCGGTGCCGTGCGCGGCGACCTGGTCGGCATCGACATCCTCGAGCGGGGCGCGGGCCGGGCCATCGACGAACTGATCGTGGACCTCCCCGAGGAGGCGCTCGTTCCCCTGCTGATCAGCGAGATCGGTGAGGTCGACGGAGTGGACGTCGAGGACGTACGGCCCGCTTCTGCTGCCTTCGTCGACCCCCGTCTCGACGCCTTGGAGAGCGCCGCGTTCCTCGTCGAGCGGGTCAACGTCGCCGATCTCCTCGATGCCCTGGCCCGGCGCAGCACCCGGGACCTGCAGGCCGACTGGGCGGCAGTGCTCGACCCGGCCGGGACGGCGCCGACGGTGACGGTGGGCGACGCCCCTCCGGCGCCGTGGCTCCAGGCCTTCGTCGCCGGCAGCCGCGCCGCGGTCCCTACCGGCGACGACGGGGGACCCGACGACGTGGCCTGGGCTCAGATGTCCTCGACCGAGGGTGACGCCGTCATCGTGTTGGGGAGGCGGGGCCGCCCGTTCCGCGCCCGGGAGCGACGCCAGCTGGCCGCACTGGCCCGGATCGTCGATCACCGCTGGAGCGAGCTGGCCACCAGCGCCCTCCTCGTGTCGACTACAAGCCCAGGGGCGCGGTCCGGAGGCGCTCCACCGACATCCCGTCACCGTCCAGGCTGACCCGGGCCTGAGCCTGGCGTCCGAAGGCGAACAGCACCAGTTCGCTCGGCGGTCCGGTCACGGTGACGGACACGTCGCCGGCCTTGGGCCGGGAACGCCCGTGACCAGGGCTGACCAGCTCGACGCCGACGGGGGCACCCCGGAGCAGGACCCGGCCCAGCAGGCCCAGTCGTGCCCACAGCACCGCTTCCTCGCCGGAGTCGAGGAGGCGCGGTTCCCAATCGGCCCCGGCCCGGCGGACGTCCTCGTGGTGGACCAGGTACTCGACGGTGTTCACCGTGGCATCGACGGGCTTGAGCAATGCCGGCGGGCCGGTGCGGACCTTGTTCACCAGGTCCGGCCACCGGTTGGCGTTCCGGGTACCGACGCGGACCTTGTCGGCGTAGGCGGACAGGGGCGGGACGAGGATCCCCACGGCGCCGTCGGGCCGACGTTCCCGCACGACCAGGTGGGCGGCCAGGTCGGCGGTCGTCCACTCCCCGCACAGGGTGGGGGCGTCAGGGCCGACCTTGTCGAACAGGTCGGCGAGGGCACGGCGCTCGGTCTGGGCGTAGTTGATCATGGGCAGACACTAGGGGTGCCTTACCGCAAGGCGGGACTGGGTGTGGCTACGCTGCCGCAATGACCACCCGGGCACTGGTGACCGACGTCAGCCCCCTGGTCGGGGACATCGGGTACCGGTACTACTTCGCGCCCGAGACCGAGGCCGTCGGCAAGGAGCTGGGCCTCGATCTGTTCTCGTTCTACTTCCTGGGGCGTGGTGGCGTGCTGGGCGATGTCGAGGCGCCGGTGGTGGCCGCCGCCTTCGGGTACTTCAACCCGGACACGGTCTCCATGATGTGGAATGGCGCCCGGAGCAAGCTGGCGCCCCGCGATGCGGCGCGCCAGCATCTGGGCTGCTGTGCCGAGCTCGGCCGTCGCCACCTGGCTGGTGTCGACGGGCTGGAGCCGTTCTGCGTTGCGGCCGACGCCGTCCACCGCGCCGCCCAGCGCTCCATTGCCGCCCTCCCCCTGTATGCCGGCATGGCCGCCGAGCCGGTCCCTGAGGACCTGCCGGCCCGGGCCATGCACCTGGTGGCCATGTTGCGCGAGCACCGAGGGAGCGTGCACCTGGTGGCGGTCGTCGCCGCCGGCCTCGACCCCGCCGTCGCCCACTACCTGCGCCGTCCTAACGACTGGCGCCTGTTCGGCTGGACCGCGGACCAGGTCCCGACGGTGACCGACATCGACCGGCGCCGCCTGGCTGACATCGATGCCACGACCGACCGGCTGGTGGCCCCGGCATACGCCGTCCTCGACGACGCCGGGGCCCACGCCCTCACCGGCGGGGTGCGCGCCCTGCAGGCCGCCCTCGGTGAGGGCTCGGGGATGCCCCGGCGGGGCTGAGCCACACGGAAGGGCCCCGCCACGGGGGCGGGTTCCTGGCGTTCTCGAGAAAGGGGCCTTGGCGCGACCTCCCCATCGAAGGGGCGGGGACAGGAAGGTCGGCGCCAAGGCGAACCGCCGAGGGGGCAGCTTCGGCGGTGCCGACAAGTTTACCCGGCGCGATCCGATCCAAACCACCCGATTGGAACTTTTCCCAAGGATCTTGGCTCTGTGGAGAACCGGTCGCAACCAGCCCAGCTATCCACAGCCTTGCCCTCTATCGGTCCACAGGGGGCCGGTCCTAGCGTGGTCGCGGCCGACCCCCGACCCATCCCCCACCCGAGCGCGCAAACCTTCGCGAGCAGAGCGAAACTCATTGACATGGATGGAACTACGGTGGTGTAATTCAAGCCCATCTTGTGGTCGCTGGGAGGAGGACCACTACCCGTTGTGCTCCGGCACACGTCCGAAAGGCCCTTCTCTCCGAACCGGTCCTCTGCAGCGCCAGGGACCGGCGGCCCCACTACCCCGCACTGAGCACCCCAGGAGGCTCCTGACCCATGGCTATCGCTCCCGAGCAGACCGGTATCGGCCTCCGTCGCCAGTTCACCGTCGCCGGCCAGGACCCCTATGACACGGTGGTGTGGGAACGGCGGGACGCCCGCATCTCCCACTACGCCACCGGGGTCGTCGCGTTCGAGCAGCTCGGCGTGGAGGTCCCGGCCGGTTGGAGCCTCAACGCCACCAACATCCTTGCTCAGAAGTACTTCCGGGGGACCCTCGGCGCGCCCGAGCGGGAGTGGTCTCTGCGCCAGGTCGCCGACCGGGTGGTCGACACCATCACCGGCTGGGGCCGCAAGGACGGCTATTTCGTCGACGACGCCGAGGCCCAGACCTTCTCCGACGAGCTCAAGTACCTGATCATCCACCAGAAGGCGGCCTTCAACTCTCCGGTGTGGTTCAACATCGGCGTCAAGGGGGTCCCGCAGCAGGGCTCAGCCTGTTTCATCCTCTCGGTCGACGACTCCATGGACTCCATCCTCGAGTGGTACAAGGAGGAGGGGATCATCTTCAAGGGCGGGTCCGGCGCCGGCGTCAACCTGTCGCGCATCCGCTCGTCCAAGGAACACCTCCGTGGTGGCGGCACCGCGTCAGGCCCGGTCAGCTTCATGCGGGGCGCCGACGCCTCGGCAGGGACCATCAAGTCGGGCGGCAAGACCCGGCGCGCCGCCAAGATGGTCATCCTCAACGTCGACCATCCCGACATCGAGGACTTCATCTGGTGCAAGGCCGTCGAGGAGCGCAAGGCCCGGGCCCTTCGCGACGCCGGCTTCGACATGGACCTGGACGGCAAGGACAGCCACTCCATCCAGTACCAGAACGCCAACAACTCGATCCGGGTCACCGACGAGTTCATGCACGCGGTGCTCGACGACGCCGACTGGGACCTCAGGGCCGTGATCACCGGCGAGACCGTGCAGACGGTGCGGGCGCGGGACCTGTTCCGCCAGATGGCCAAGGCCACGTGGGAATGTGCCGACCCGGGAATGCAATTCGACACGACGATCAATCGTTGGCACACGGCGCCGGCTCACGGCCGGATCAACGGGTCCAATCCCTGCTTCACCGGGGACGCGCTTGTCCACACCGACAAGGGCCTCATCGCCTTCAAGGAGCTGTTCGCCCGAGCCAACGACGGCGAGTCGTTCGGCATCTGGACCCACGACGCCACCAATCCGGCTCATCCTCAGGAGAGCATGGAGCTGACGACGCCCGAGGCGTTCATGATCACCGGGACCAACGAGGTCGTTCGCCTCCGCTTCGACAACGGGATGGAGGTCCGCTGCACGCCTGGCCACCGACTGTTCACGACCAACCGGGGCTACGTGGAGGCCAGCGATCTCACCCGTGAGGATCAGGTCAAGGTCCTCGATCTTCCGGCGCTGGCAGTCGGGGCCGACTACCGGCTCCCCGTGTCGACCGAGCTGGCCAACTACCGCCAGGTCGGAGACAGCCACCGGGCCGTCAACCTGCCCGAGAAGTGGACCCCCGAGCTGGGGCACTACCTCGGCTGGCTGGTGGGCGACGGATCGGTTGCGGCGGCAGGGACGATCAGCGCCATCTACGGCTCCCCCGAGGACCGCCAGACCGCGCTGCCCCGCCACAGTGAGCTGGTCACCTGGTTGAACGGGGGCCAAACACCCAAACCCAGCATCCAGAGCAACGGCACGGTCCAGCAGCGCCTGAGCCGGCGCAGCTTGACGGCCTTCTTTGCCGCCCTCGGACTCACGGCCGGGCGGGGTCCGACCAAGCGGGTCCCGGTGCCGATCTTCCAGGCCCCGAGCGACATCGTGGGATCATTCCTCCAGGGCCTCTTCGATGCCGACGGCGGCGTTCGTCACAATGATGTTTCAGGCAGCTACCTGGGCTTGGCATCGAGCTCCCGCCATTTGCTGATCGACGTTCAGCGCCTCCTGTCCACGCTGGGCGTCGGCTCGAGGGTCTCCTCAACACGCTCGAGAGGCGAGCGAGCCTTCTCCTCTACCCGCGTGGACGGTACTGCTGTGACCTACGTCGCATCGGCACCGTTCGTCCTGCGAATCACGGGAGCATCCGTTCCTGCCTTTGCCGCAGCCGTGGGATTCTCGCTGCCATCCAAGGCCCAGAAATTGTCGACACTTATCGACGGCCGGGTCCGTGGATTCAATCAGAGGCAAGCAAAGGCTCGCTTGGTCGAGCGTGTAGAAGACGGCTACGAATTGACGTACAACTTGAGTGAGCCCCGCAATCACTCGTACATAGTAAATGGCCTTGTTGTACGAAACTGTAGTGAATACATGCACGTGGATAACTCGGCTTGTAATCTGGCCAGCCTCAATCTGTTGACATTCATCGAGCCCGATGGGCCTTTTGATGTCACCGGTTTCAGGGCGGCGACCGAGGTGGTCTTCACCGCCCAGGAGATCCTCGTCGGCAACGCTGACTACCCGACGGAGGCCATCGCCGAGAACTCCCGCCGCTTCCGCCAGCTGGGTATCGGCTACGCCAACCTTGGGGCTCTGCTGATGGCCGAGGGCCTGGCCTACGACTCCGACGGCGGCAGGGCCTGGGCGGGAGCGATCACCTCCCTGCTCACCGGTCACGCCTACGCCACGTCGGCTCGTACGGCCGCTCGCATGGGACCCTTCGCCGGCTACACCGAGAACCGCGACGCCACCCTCGGCGTCCTGCGCATGCACCGCGACGCCGCCGCCCAGATCGACGAGGAGCTGGTCCCGCCGGAGCTTCTCTCCGCCGCCCAGCAGGCCTGGGACGACGCGGTGGAGACGGCCGAGCAGTGTGGGGTCCGCAACGCTCAATCTACAGTTCTGGCGCCTACTGGAACCATTGGCTTGCTCATGGACTGTGACACCACGGGCATCGAGCCCGACCTGGGCCTGGTCAAGATGAAGAAGCTGGTGGGCGGGGGCACGATGTCGATCGTCAACCAGACGGTGCCCCGGGCTCTCACCCGACTCCGCTATGACGATGCCCAGGTGACCGACATCCTGGCCTACATCGATGAGCAAAAGTCCGTCCTCGGCGCCCCGCATCTGGCCTCGGAGCACCTCGACGTGTTTGCCTGCTCCATGGGCGACAACACCATCCATTACCGGGGTCACGTGCGGATGATGGCCGCCGTCCAGCCGTTCATCAGCGGCGCCATCTCGAAGACGGTGAACATGCCCGAGGAGGCCACCATCACCGACGTTGAGCAGCTTCACATCGAGGCCTGGCAGCTCGGTCTCAAGGCCGTCGCCATCTACCGCGACAACTGCAAGGTGGCCCAGCCCTTGGCCACGGCCAAGCGTACGGCGGTCGACCCGGCCGTGTCCGAGGCCGAAGCCCACGATGCCGAGCTGGCGGTCAAGGTCGCCGACCTGGAGCAGGCTCTGGCCAAGCAGACCACCGTTGTCGTCAAGCAGCCGGTCCGGGAGCGGATGCCGCGGCGCCGCCGATCCGTGACGTTCGCTTTCCGGGTGGCCGACTGCGAGGGCTTTGTCACCGTGGGCGAGTACGAGGACGGCCGTCCCGGTGAGGTGTTCATGAAGGTGGCCAAGCAGGGGTCGACCCTCGCGGGGATCATGGACGCCTTCGCCATCTCCGTCAGCCTCGGGCTCCAGCACGGCGTGCCGCTGTCGACCTATGTCAAGAAGTACACATCGATGCGCTTCGAGCCTGCCGGCATGACCGACGATCCCGATCTGCGCATCGCCCAGTCGCTGGTCGACTACATCTTCCGCCGTCTGGCCGTGGACTACATGGGCTACGCCGAGCGCCTCGAGCTCGGGGTGCTCACGACCCAGGAGCGTACCCAGCCCACGCTGCCGGGCGTGGACGAGGCGGTCACCCCCAACCAGTCGATCGTCGATGACCGCCTCGATCTCGACGGCCACACCGGCCCGTCGACCCGGGACGAGGGTGTGGCCAGCACGGTCGGGCC
>JALYVP010000139.1 GCA_030853185.1 Actinomycetota bacterium
CTGTATCGCTATACTGTTAGTGCATGACTGCAACCCCGAGTGTGAGTGCTGCGACTCCGACGTCGGCAGGAGCCGGAATCGAGCGCGTCACAAGGGCTCGTCTCGCGGCCCTTCACCGGTCCTTCCCCGGCCCCTTCACCGCCGCAGAGGCGGCCGAGGTCCTGAGCATTTCCCCGGCAGAGAGCAGTCGCTTCCTCGGGTACCTGAGCCGCAAGGGTTGGCTCAGCCGCGTCCGGCGCGGTATGTATCTGACGGTCCCGCTGGACGCCGCGCAACCCGGCCAGTGGGCCGAGGACCCGTGGGTCGTAGCTGCGAAGGTGTTCGAGCCGTGCTACATCGGCGGGTGGAGCGCCGCCGAGTACTGGGACCTGACCGACCAAGTCTTTCGTGACGTCGTCGTCGTCACCTCCCGTCAGACCCGCGGGCGGCGGCACGTGCTGCAAGGCATGCCCTTCGTGGTGACGAAGCGCACGTCGGACAAGCTGAACTTCGGGGTGCGCCCGGTTTGGCGAGGGCAGACGCGCGTCTCCGTGTCAGACCCCACTCGGACGGTGGTCGACCTCCTCGACGATCCCTCGATCGGCGGTGGTATCCGCCACGTAGCATCCGAGCTCGGGGAGTACCTCCGGTCGGAGCACCGCGATGAGGGCCGCTTGGTCGAGTACGGCGACGCAGTCGGCAACAGGGGCGTCTTCAAGCGCCTCGGGTGGTTGCTGGAGCTGGAGGGCGAGGACGGAATCCTCCTCGAGCGGTGCCGGGCACGGCGGAGCGCCGGCCTCGTGAAGTTGGACCCCACCGTGCGGGGCGACGGCCGCATCGTCCGGCGGTGGGGGCTGCGCGTCAACGTCGCCCTCGACGAGCGGGGGGACGACTGGTGATCAGCCGCGCTGACCTTGTCGAACGCGTCCGGGAATGGGGCCTCGCTGAGCAGATAGTCGAGAAGGACTACGTCCTGGGATGGGTGCTGTGGGGCATCGGCACCGACCCGGTACTGGGCAACCAGTGGGTCTTCAAAGGTGGCACGTGTCTGAAGAAGTGTTACATCGAGACCTACCGGTTCTCCGAGGACCTCGACTTCACCGTCCTGCCGGATGGCGCCGTACTCCCGGATGACGTTTTGCCACACATCGGCCGGGTGCTCGCCCGCGTGGCCGACGAGTCGGGCATCGACTTCGCGGGGATGGAGCCGCGGTTCCGACTTCGGCCCTCGGGCGTGGCGGCGGAGGGTCGCGTCTACTACAAGGGACCTCGGCAGGCGCCCCAACAGGCGAGCATCAAGCTCGACCTGGCCGCCGACGAGCAAGTGGTGCGGCCGCCGGTCCTCCGACCGATCGCGCACCCGTACCCCGATGGACTGCCAGGTTCCGGGACCGTCCGGTGCTACTCGTTCGAGGAGGTCTTCGCCGAGAAACTTCGCGCCATGGGGCAACGAGGTCGCCCGAGGGACCTCTACGACATCGTCAACCTCTTCCGTCGCAACGATCTGCGCCTTCACGCCGAACTGGTCCGCGGCGTCTTGGTAGAGAAGTGCCGTATCCGGAGCGTCGAGGTCCCGACGTTCGCCTCTGTTGCTGCCGCCCCGCACCGGGCGGAGCTGGAGTCGGAGTGGGCAAACATGCTTGGCCACCAGCTCCCGGCGCTCCCTCCGCTCGACCAATTCCTCACCGAACTCCCGGACCTTTTCGCTTGGCTGCACGGCGAAGTGCAGTTCCCTGCTCTGGTCAGGATCGCGACCGAGGCGGGAGAGGATCTGTCCTGGACGCCGCCCGCGACGGCGTGGAACTGGCGGCAGGGTGTGCCCCTTGAGCCGGTGCGCTTCGCGGCGACCAACCACCTCTGCGTGTCCCTCACCTACAACGGCTCGGTGCGCGTGCTTGAGCCCTACTCACTTCGCCGTACCCAGGATGGGGCCCTGGTACTGCACGCGCTGAGGGTGGACAATCGCGAGCACCGGTCCTATCGGGTCGACCGGATGCAGCGGATCGAGGTGACCACCAGACCGTTCCGGCCGGTCTACGCCGTAGAGTTCTCCTCTGCGGGGCCGATGGCCGCCCAACCGGTGAGGAGGACGGCCGGGTCCGCGGGCACCCGCCGGATGGCCCCACGTCGCGGGACCGGGCCGATCTACGTGGTTCAGTGCCCGAACTGCCTCAAGCAGTTCCGGCGCCGAAAGCGCGACCTGACGCTCCGGCCGCACAAGACGCCCCAGGGATACGACTGCAGGGGCCGTAGAGGCCAGTTGCTGCGAACCGAAAGAGGTGGCTGAAAGCCCTTCGCAACACCGGACTCCGTCGCCAGGCCAGTCAGGGGGCAATGAGCTGAATGCTCCAGTCACGCTCAGATCGCTGGCGCATGGGGGTCCTGCTGTTCTCGGGCTTCTGGAACGTAGGGGGATGGCCGATCTCCATGGGCGGGCCGGACTGGCGTGTGTGCGGGGCTGGGCTGGTCGCGATGGTTTCTGACGGCGTGGAGGTGCTTGTCGAGGGTGGCAGCGGTGCGCGCGGCGCCGGAGCGGTGGTCGTCCTGTTGGTGCCAGCGGGCGAGGGCCCGGTCCTGGTCGGCCTGGAGGCGCTCGACCGTTCCGGTCAGCCGGTCAACGTCTTGTTCGAGCCGGTCCCGCTCTGCTCCGAGGAGGCCGTGGAAGCGGGCGGACGCCTCTGTTTCGGCCCGGATGGCGTCGGAGATGTCACGGTGGGCGTGGCGTCGGTCGCTGCGATGTTGGCCGTGTTCGGCCGTCCATGCTGTCTGGTCGAGGACCTGTTTGGCGGTGACCGCCGCTCTGGCGGCGTGGCCGATGGGGGTTTCTCGATAGACCCCGGTGGCGGTGGGAAGGTCCGTGAGGGCCTGCCGGGCGTCGCGCAATCTTCCGGCAGCGTCGGTGAGCTGGGCGGAAGGTTGTGGCAGACCCCAAGGCGGCCGGCCGGCTCGGGCGGTCTGGGCTGCTCGGGCGTTGGCGATGGCGACGATCTGGGCCTTCTGGCCGTCGGTGAGCGTGGCGGCAGCGGTGGGGGTGAGCTGGGTGGGATCGGGGAGGCCGGTGTCGATCGCCCACCCGAGGGTCCGCCGGCTGTTCCAGTCCTGGGTGAGGTCTTCTGCCGCTTGGGCGGGGTTGTCGGCGACGGTCCAGGCGGTCGATGTGTGGCGGGCTCGGCTCATGGCCACGTAGGCGAGTTCCCGGCCTCCGCCATCCACGAAGAGGTGGGTGCGGTCGAAGGTGGCGCCTTGGGCGCGGTGGACGGTGGTGGCATACCCGTGGCCGAGGCGGTCTTGGTCGAGCTGGCGGCCGATGAGGATGACGGTCCGGTCGTCCTTCACCCGCACCCGCAGACTCCCGACCAGTGGGTCGACGGAGGTCACAGTGCCCCGCTGGGAGGTGACCAGTCCGGCCTGGTAATCGGGGGCGAGGGCCACGACCTGGTCCCCGGCCTGGTAGGTGAGATCGCCGACGCTGAGCGCCGGGCCTGAGAGGCGGCCTGACTCGGCCATCCAGTCTCGGGCCCGGGCGTTGAGCTCGGCGACGTTGGCTCTCCGCCAAGCGAGGAGGGCCGTGTCCGCGCCGGCGGCCTGATCGGCGGCCCAAGCTTTGACGGCGGCGTCGAGGGCCTGGGAGCGGCTTGGGACGGCCCTGATTCGGTTGTGAGCGGCGTACCAGTCGACGGCGACACCGACGTTGCCGTCGCGAAGTTGAGCGAGCGTGTTGCGTTCGTCGAGGTCGGTCTGGCGGCGGTTCTCGACAAGGTGGTGGGTGGTTTCTGGGTGGCGGGCGACGAGGGCGGCGAGGGCCCCGCCGGGGCCGACGGCACCGAGTTGGCGGTGGTCGCCGACCATCACCAGCTTCCCGCCACTGATGCCGATGTGGGTGAAGAGGCGGGCCAGGTCGATGTCGTCGGTCATCCCCGACTCGTCCAGGATGACCACGCCGTGCTCGCCGAGCCGGACTTCGCCTCGGTCGAGTTGCCCGGTGAGGCGGGCCAGGGTCGACGAGCAGCGGAGGTCGGCGCCTTCGCCGAGGGTCCGGGCGGCCTGGCCCGCCGTCGCAGTCCCGATCACCTCACACCCGGAGGTTTCGAACGCGGTGGCGACCGCGGCGAGCATGGTGGTCTTGCCGGCGCCGGCCACCCCCACCACCAGCTCCGCCCCCCGCCCCGACGTGGCGATCGCCCAGGCGGCTCGGCGCTGCTCATCGCTGAGCACACCCCCGAGGCGTTCCTCGACCTGGGCGATCGCTTCTGCGGTCGCTTCGGGGGTGGCAGCGGGGCCGTCGCTGCGCTCGAGGTGTCGGGCGAGACTGTCGGCGATGGCCCCCTCCCGAGCCAGGACCGACGCCAGGGCGTAGACCGGTTCGAGCGATCCAGCGGTCCGGATGGCGGGGATTACGGCGGGGTCTGCGGTGGCCCGTTCGACCAACAACTCGAGGATTCTCGGGTCCCACCCGTAGAGGTGGGGGGCGAGTTCGACGAAGAGATCCCGACGGGAGAACACCTTCCGGCGGGCCAACTCTCCGTCATCGGCCAGCACCGTGGCCAGGATCCGGAGGGCCTCCTTGCCGTTCTGCCGGCCTGCGATCCGGGCCCCCGACCCGGCCTGGATCGAACCCAGGAGACGCTCTGGCGACCAGCCGATCGCAGTCAACTCTGATCGCCAGCGGGCCACCAACTCGCCCTCCGAGTCCCGCTCTTTGGCTTTCCGGGTGGTCCGGGCGGCGACCTGGCGGGCCTGATAGGAGTACTCGCCTCGGGCCTCGACTGCCGCGGTGATCTCCGCCGCTCGCTTCGAATGCAACTCAAGAACCTCGTCTGGGACGCCGGCGATCCTCCAGTGCCCCAGGCGTCCCGACGGGCCGGGATCGGCTTCGATCCCGTAGCCCAACACGACCGCGGTGCGGGCCGCCGCCGTCCTGCCGGCCATCGTCGCCGCGTGCAGGTGTTCGCGCCACAGAGAGGTGTTGGCGGCCTTCCAGCCGCCCCCTTCGTCGAGCATCCCCACCACGTTCGCCACGAGGACGTGATCGTGCGGGCACGGGTCGCCGGCCCTGGAGGTTGCATGGCGGGTGTGGGCGTGCACCACGCCGCTGGTGGGGGTCTGGACGGATGCCCGACCGCGCCTGCCGCCGACCGTTCTGGTGACCTGGTCGAGGTAGGCGAGGGTGGCATCACGCTCGGCGTCCATGATCCGATGCATGTCCTCCGCCCGCCCCACCACCCCCAACTCCGCGACCGACTTGTGGGCAGAGATGACCAGCTCCATGCCCGGCCGTCGCACCGACACCAGCCGTGCCCCCGATCCGGGATGGCGGGCCCCGCCGGGCCCGAAGATCGCCACGTAGGCGTCATCGGACACCGCCTCGGCCAGGCCCAGGGAGCCGGTTCCGGCCCCACCCCACATCAGGGGGGTCTCGCCTCGGGAGGCGTAGTAGGCCAAGGCCTGGCTCGGATGATCGTCCACCCGTCCGAGAACCGTAGACCGGTGGTACTCGACGGACTCGGCGCCCATCATCCGCATCCACGCCACCCGGCACCGCCCCCTCTCTGCCGTCCGGGCTGTCTCGGCTTCAACCTTCATGGTTGAAATCGTGTTCGCTTCGGGTTGGTTTTAGGCCGTTGGGGAGGTGGCTGTAAAGGGGTTGTTGGGGATTGTTTGGTGAGAGGAGAATAGCGGTGAATAGGGGTAAGAGAAAGGGCTAGGGAAATTAAGGAGAAGATGGTGACGGTGCCGGGGTCGGGTAGGGCCGGCTGAGAGGTCGGTTGGCCTTTGCCAGGAGGATCGGAGTTGGCCTCACGCCATGGGCCCACTGGTCCATCGACCAATGATCATCGGGCGGCGCTCACCTTGGCTGGCGCTCCAGAGCCGTCGATCTGCTCGCCTTCGGCATGGAGTCTGTCGTAGCGGTGGCCGCTCCAGAGTGGCCTGTTCTGTGCACCCGCTGCAGCGCTCCAAGTGCTGCCTATCGCGAGCAGCGCCAAGGGGTGTGAAGGGCCTCGTGACGGTTGGCCACGGGCGTCGCAGTAACCGTAGCCAGCAGGTCCGGGCTGTCCCCTAGGACCCCCCCTTGCGAGAATCTTCATCGGGCGGGTCTACTGGACACCCGTGAATAGGCACCCCGCATGACCTGCGGCGCTCCCGTAGGCGGTTCCACCATTGAACCGCCCGCCGGTGCGCCGTGGTCGTAGGGGTGAGTCCGGCTCCGATTCAGTCGGCGCGATCGGGCTGAGACTGGCCGGTGTTCTGGTGGACCATGAACCGGGCTCCGAATGGATCGGCGACCCCGGCCATTCGGCCGAAGGGCGAGTCGAACGCGGGGGTCACCACGCTCCCCCCGGCGCTCTCGGCGGCGGCTGCCGCCTCGTCCGCGGACGCCACGCCGAAGTAAACGAGCCAGTGCGAGTCCCCCTCGGCGCCCATCATCCCACCCATGCCGCCGAGCGGTGCCTCATCACCGCGATGGTGGAAGGTACGGTAGTCGGGGCCTGCAATCTCGAGGGGACGGGTTTCGTGGCCGAACACCGCCTCGTAGAACGCCCATGCGGCGGGGGGCTCTTTGGAGCGGAGGTCCTCCCAGACCATGCCGCCCGGCTCGTTGGTGAGCCCTGCGCCGATGTGGGTGCCCGCCTGCCACACCCCGAACACCGCGCCCGAGGGGTCGGTGGCCATCGCCATCCGTCCTAGGCCTCCGACGTCCCCCGGAGGAAGTAGGACGTTGCCGCCGTTGGCAGCGACGAGCCGCGCGGTCGCGTCGGCATCGTCGGTCGCCAGGTACAGGGTCCACGCGACCGGCCCGGCTTGCTGGAGGGGACCGATGCCAGCCACCGCCGACGACCCCATCAGGGCACTGACGTACCCGCCGAACTCATCCCCTGCGTCGGTGTAGGTCCACCCGAGGACGGAGGTGTAGAAGGCCTTGGCCGCGTCGGGCTCCAGGACGCTGATGTCCGCCCAGGAAGGTGTGCCGGCGGGCCATGGAGAGGTGCGGATGGTCATGACGCAATCTACCGCCCGTCCCGTAGCCGGATCGCTCTACGGCGTGGTCAGTAGGGCAGCTCGTGAGGCCGGCAGCTTCGGTAGTCCGGTTCCAACGGCGCCGGGAAGCGAACAGCGTCTATCTCCGCCCGACCCTCCATCAGGGCTCGAGCGATCCGGTGCATGCCGTCCATGACCCGCCCGTCGTGGCCCAGGATGACCGGGTAGGACAGGTCCACTTCGAGAATGAGCTTCGTGTGCTCGACGACCTTGCGGACGGTCGCCACGGCGCTTCCCTCGAACCAGTAAGAGGTGTCAATCTCGGCAATCGACTCGACAGCGACCCGCTCGGTCGGCAGGCCCCGGCTCAGCTCGATGAGCCGGTCAACGTCCCACGCGTCCAAGCCGTTGTCCCCGGGCCAGAAGTGGTATTGCTTCCTCACCCTGAGCAGTCTCGATGATCCGAGCACCGCCGTCAGCGCGTCCCGGTTACCGATCCCGTTATGGCACGTCGTTGAGAATCTGCGCGATCACCGCGGCCACAGACCACCGCCATCCGAAGCGGACGCGAGCCGTCTCAGCAGGTCCGGGACCCTCGGGCAGGGTGATGAGCGCCTTCCACAGGGCCAACCCGCGCGCCCTTGCCCAGGTGTCCTCGTCGATGCCCGTCCGGTTCTTGAACACCTCGCGGCTGTCGCCGCTGAAGCAGGTCCAGGCGATCGCCAGATCACAGGCGGGGTCGCCCACTGCGCAGCAGCCGAAGTCAATCACGGCGCTGAGCCGACCGCCAGAAACCAACAGGTTGGACGGCGTGATATCTCCGTGCACCCACACCCCGGGCCGGTCCCAGCTGGTCGAGACTGCCGCCTCCCACACCGTCCCGGCTCTGCAGGCATCGACAGCAGAGCCAAGGGCGGCGATGGCCTCCCTGGTCCCAGTGTCATAGACGCCGAGCGGCCCACCGCGGAAAAAGTTGTGAGCGCCCGCTGGCGGGGCATCTGTGGTGTCGAGCCCTCCCAAGGTCGTGAGGAAGCCGGCCAGGTCGGCGGCAAGAGCACGGTGGTCGCTGACCCGGTCGCCGGTCGCCGGCTCGCCCGCCAGCCACCGGCGGACCGACCACGGCCACGGGAACAGCTCGCTGGGGGCGCCTTGGGCGAGGGGCTCCGGGACGGGCAGCGGCAACCGAGGGCCTAGCACGGGTAGCCAGCGGTGTTCCCTGTCGATCTGGGCCGCGTAGGCGTCGGCGCTCGAGAGCCTGACCGCCATGTCCTCTCCCAACCTGAAGGTCCGGTTGTCCCACCCGTCCATCTCGACTGGGCGGATGGCCAGGTCAGCCCACTCGGGGAACTGCGCGGCCACCAGGGCGGCCACCACCGGGGTGGTGATGTCGGGTTCGGTCACCTCGGCGCCCGCTCATAGACGCTCACGTGGCGCCAGCTGGCCGCGGTGAACGGCTCTCGTTCCCATCCTCCCCACCGCTCCCGCAGCCGCAGGCCAGCCAGACGAGCCATGAGATCGAACTCCGGCGGGTTGGCGAGACGCACCCGGATCGGCCCAAAGGTGATGCCGTCAGCGGCGATCCGCACGTGGCTCTCGTCGAGGATCTGGGAGACGGGATCGTACTGGCAGACGTCCAGCACCACGTGGTCGACCCCGATCTGCTCGGCGTCGACGAACTGCCAGCCGGCCCGGAAAGGCGCGGTCGCCACGGCGCACTCCAAGACGAACACGCCGTCGCCGGTCAAGTGACGGGCGGCGTTCTCGAAGCAGGCGACCTGTTCGTCTTGGGTGAGCAGGTTGCCGATCGTGTTGTACGCCAGGTACACGAGCCCATAGCTAGTGTCCTCCGCCGTTAATTCGTCGCAATAGTCGTCCGAGC
>JALYVP010000447.1 GCA_030853185.1 Actinomycetota bacterium
TCGACGCCACCAAAGGCTTCGATCAGGGTTGTAAGACGATGAGCGGCACGATCGCGCCGTTTGTCGGCACCGACAACGCCGCGCGAGACATGGACCTCATCCGCCAGGCGGTCGGTGACGCCAAGCTCACCTATGTCGGGTTCTCCTACGGAACGTTCCTGGGCGCGACCTACGCCAAGCTGTTCCCCACCCACATCCGGGCCATGGTGCTCGACGGCGCCGAGAACCCGGCCCTCGACCCGGTAACGTTTCAAACCAGCCAGAGCGTGGCGTTCGAAAAGCAGCTCGACGCCTTCTTCGCTTTTTGCTCCGTCACGCCAACCTGCGCCTGGAAGCCGGCCGGCGACCCCCACGGCGCCTACCAGGCGCTCATGGCCCGCCTTGTCAGCCAACCGCTGCCCGGCGTGGGGGCCAGGACCCTCGGACCGGGGGAAGCCCTCACCGGGGTGACGGCCACCTTGTATGACCAGGCCTCCTGGCCCGTCCTGGGGGTGGCGCTGCAAAGGGCCAGCACTGGTGACGGGTCGATCCTGCTCAAGCTCGGGGACCTCTACAACGGACGAATGCGCGATGGCACCTACACCAACCTGTCTTCGGCCCACACCGCCGTCAGCTGCATGGATGACCCGGTGACCAAGAACCTCAAGGTGGTGCGGTCCGACGGCGCCAAGGCCATCGCCGAGGCGCCGGACTTCGGCGGCTACAGCGGGCTTAGCTGCGCATTGTGGCCGTACAAGCCGACCGGCCACCCCCAAGCGATCACCGCCGCCGCCAGCCCGCCCATCGTGGTTGTGGGTAGCACCGGTGACCCCGCCACCCCCTACGCGGACGCTCAAGCCTTGGCCAAACAGCTCAAGCATGGGATGCTGGTCACCAGGGTCGGCAACGGCCACACCGGCTACATGTTCAGTCAGTGCGTCCGCAACTCGGTCGACTCCTACCTGATCGCCAGCACCGTGCCCGCCCCCGGGACCAGCTGTCCCAGCCCCTAGGCAGCGACGCTACCCACATCGTCATGAGACAGACCAGCGCACTGATGGGCAGCCCCGAGGAGCGTGCCCCCGAAAAGGCAGGTGGTTCTGTGCTTCCGGAACGGCAAGAACGGATCCAAGGACCCCACGGCGGGGCTGGATCGTGACCCTTGAGTTGCGAGGCCTGGTCCGACACTTCGGGGCGGTGCAGGCTCTCGACGAGTTGAGCTTCGAGGTCCCCCAGGGCCAGGTGTTCGGGTTCCTCGGACCCAATGGAGCGGGCAAGTCGACGGCCATGCGGGCCATCCTGCGTCTCGTGGCCCTCGACGCCGGCGAGGTGTGGTGGGAAGGCCGGCCCTATGGAGCAGGATGGTGTCGGCGCATCGGGTACATGCCTGAGGAGCGGGGCCTGTATCCGAAGATGCGAGTCGGTCAGCAGCTGAGCTACCTGGCCCAGTTGCACGGCATGGGCCGGTCCGACGCCGACGCTGCGACGAGCGACTGGCTGGCCCGCCTGGGTGTGGGTGACCGCTGCGACGACAAGGTGGAGCAGTTGTCGCTCGGCAACCAGCAACGGGTCCAGCTGGCTGCCGCGTTGGTGCACGACCCGGAGCTGCTGGTGCTCGACGAGCCGTTCTCCGGTCTCGATCCCGTCGGCGTCGATGATCTCGCCGCGGTCCTCTGCGAGCAGGCGACGGCGGGGCGGACGCTGCTGTTCTCCAGTCACCAGCTGGACTTGGTTGAGCACCTGTGCCAGTCGGTGGCGATCGTGGACCACGGGCGCCTGGTGGCCGCCGGCCCGGTCAGCGAGCTGGCGGCAGGGGGTCCCGAGCGTCTGGAGGTGGAGGTCGCCGGCCCCCGAGGCGTGGATTGGGCCGACGGGTTGACCGGCGTGAAGGTGACCGAACGTGGCGGCGGCCGCCTCCGATTGCATCTCGACGACGGAGTCGACCCCCAGTCGGTGCTGACCGCCGCGGCTGCCGCCGGCCCGGTCCGCCATTTCGGTTTCGAGCGGCGGCGTCTCTCGGAGGTTTTCCGGGAGGCGGTCGGCGCCCGTCCGGCCACCGGGAGTGACCGTCAATGAACGTTCGCATCGTCCGCCTGGTCGGCGGCAGAGAGATCTCCGAGCAGGTCAGAAGTCGCGCCTTTTGGTTCTCGACAGCGATCACGGTGGTGGCGGTCGCCCTGATCGTCGTGTTGCCCACCGCGTTGCGCTCGGGCCGGCCCACCTACCGGGTGGCGGTGACGGCGGCGGCGCCGGCCGGCGC
>JALYVP010000140.1 GCA_030853185.1 Actinomycetota bacterium
CCGCCGCAGCCGCGGCGGGCGCCACCGGGTTCTTGAGCCCGTAAGTCAAAGGGATCTGGTTGGGCAGGGTGGAGAATGGGGTGAGGTCCGGCGTGTTGGTGAAGGCGTTGAACATGGGCTCGGCGGCCCGGTCCTCCTGGTTCATGGGGGGGACCCCGAGGATCTGCTCGATGGTCTTCACCAGGTTCAGCTGGGTGTAGTAGCTGCTGTTGACCAAGCCCCGCTTGGCGTACGGGCTGGCCACGTACATCGTGGAGCGGTGCCCGTCCACGTGGTCGACGCCGTTCTGGGGGTCGTCCTCGACCACGAACACCGCCGACGACGGCCAGATGCTGCTGTGGGAGATGTCGCTGATCATCCGGCCCACCGCCAGGTCGTTGTCGGCCACCTGAGCACTCGGGTAGGGATCGGTGCCGCTCGTGCCGGCGGTGTGGTCGTCAGGCACCCACAGCATGTTGAGGTTCGGCACCCCGGTGGAGGACGGGCTGGCCAGTTGCTTGTTGAACGACTGCTCCCAGATGTCGGTCCGGTACTGGTCGGGCACGTCGAGGTTGAACTTGGGGTAGTTCCTGTCGATGATCTGGTTGAGCGAGGGGATGTCGGAGTACGTCGGGTACTGTCCGGTTGCCACCGGAAGGGGGCCGCTGGCCTTGCCTTCGAGGATCTGGGCGCTCTGGTACCACTGCTGCCACGTCGGCGCCCCGGTGGCCGGCAGGTTCATGAAGTTGGCGTACTCGCCGTAGTCGGCCGCCGTGTTGTGTGAACTGGTGCCAGGGTTGGTGGCGTTCTGCACCGCGTTCCACAAGAAGCCGTCCCGCTGGTAGGCCAGGGCATCGCCGCCTTGGGCCGGGTAGCTGCGGTAGAAGGCGCCGAACTCCTTCTCGATGTAGTCGTTGGCGTCGGCCTGCATCAGCCAGTTGTGGCCATCGGCGGAGAGGGTGCCTTCGTCGTAGAAGTTGTCGAACAGGCCGAACTGGTTGGCCAGGGCGTGCTGGTTGGGGGTGGTGCTGGCCCCGAACTGGACAAGCGAGGGGTCACTGTTGCCCTTGCCGATGTCGCCGAGGGTCTGGTCGTAGGTGCGGTTCTCCTTGACGATCAGGAAGACGTGCTTGATGCTCGAGGGCATGCCCAACTGGGCCGGGATGGCGGTGGGGGCGGCGTTGGCGCTGGCAAGCGGGGTGCTGGCCAGCAGGTGCTGCCAGTCGTTGTCCACGAAGACCATGTGGGTGTACTTGGCCAGCTGCGCGGTGCTCGGCGGTTGGAAGCTGGTCACCGACCCGGTGTCGTCATAGGTGTTGTGGCTGGTCGCCGGGTTGGTGTTGGGGCCCTCGGTCACGGTGCTCACCGGGCCCCGGGCGCCGATGCCCTTGTCGTTGGTGACGATGAGCTTGCCCAGAGGCTGGTCCATGGTCACGTTCACCGGGTACCAGTCGGTGGGCAGCAGGCCCTCGTACTGGGCGGGGGCGTTGGGACCGTTGTAGTAGTAGGCGGCCAGGGCGTTGTCCCGGCCGATGCTGACCAGGATCTGGTTGGGCGTCGGCATGGTGATGGCGTTGGGCTCGCTGCCGACCGTCGACCCGGGCAGCGGGTTGACGTTGACCGTCTGGGTGGCTCGCTTGGTCCTGGTGTCGATCATCGAGAAGCTGTCGTCGTTGGAGTTGGCCACCATGAGGGTGCCGTCGGCGGCCAGGTATTCGGCGGTGGGCTGAAGACCGACCGGGATCGTCGCGCTCTGGGTGCCTGCGCCCAGGTCCACGACCGACACCGTGCCAGTTGTGGCCGCGCCGGTGGACGAGTTGGAGACCACCGGGGTGTTGTCGGACAGGTTGGTGAAGTCCTTGGCCGTGGCCGGGCGGCCCGCCTCGTTGGACACGAACGCCTGGTTGCCGACCAGGACCACCTGGCGGGGGGCGTTGCCCACCGGGATCTGGGCGGTCAGGGCATTCGTGCCCAGATCGATCACGCCCAGCGAGTTGGCCCCGTTGAGGGCGGCGTACAGCTTCGACCCATCGGCCGACTGGGCCATGCCGGCCGGCAGGGCGACGCTCGTCGTGTTGCCCGGCAGGGTGGCGTCGGGAAGGGTGATGGACACCGGCTTGGTGGCCACGGTGCCGTCGCCGTTCACGGTGAAGCGAAGGATGGCGTTGGCCAGCGGGAAGAACAGGCTCTTGCCGTCGTCCGAATAGAGGGGGCCGTCGGTACCGACCTCACCTTGGGTCGATCCACTTCCGAGCTGGGGGTCGGTCGCCGAGCCGGTGCCGACCTGTTGGAGGACGTGACCGGATCTGACGTCCATGACGGTGAGAAAGCCGGTGCCGTGTTCGTAGGTGATGGCCGCCAACTTGGTGCCGTCGGGGCTGAGGGTGCTGGAGATCAACCGGCCGTTGTTGATCAGAGCCCGGTCACCGACCGGGGTGATCCGCTGGTTGGACGGCAACAGGATGCCTTTGGCTGTGGTGGTCCCGTTCACTTGGTCGTTGCCGAACCCTCCGGTGGCGCCGGCGGCCACGGCCACCCCGCCGACCCCTACGAGGACGCCGAACGCCATGGCTCCGCCGGTGACCCCCCGGATCCTGCGATGCTTGGCGACGGGCGCCTTGGGCTTGGGCTTCGTAAACCTCATCGTGCTCTCCGAATCGTTCGTCCGACGCCGCCCCTCCGGTGCCCCAGGCGGACGATTCGGACCATAAGCGCCTCAGGTGAAGTTCAATCGGGGGGAGCGTGAACCCCCTGGACGTCCGAGATGAATCCGAGGCAAAGGCCGGGCCGGAGTCACAACTCAGGTGGCGTCGAAGCAGCCGTTGAACTTCCACAACGGGTTGGTCCGGGTTGCCCCCGTCGCGGTCGCCACCGTGGCCGAACCGTTGAGGGACGCAGGTCCATCACCGTCGGCCGCGTAGCAGCCGTTGGTGGTCACATTGAGGGTGTAGAGGGCAGCGGCCGGGGTGGAGGGGCCGTCCACCAGCCAGGTGATGGAGCACACCCAGTCGCTGGCGGCGCCGACCTCCGGCTCCGAGGGGTTCGCCCGATGGCAGGAGGCGTTCGAGTGCAGGGCTGCCACGAGCGGGCGGGGATGGCCCTCATCGGACTGTTGGAGCACCCACAGGTTGGCGAAGGTCTCCCCGACCGACGCCTGAAGGCGGGCGTCGGTGATGGCCCCGTCCGCGCACCCGGCCACCCCGACGACGGCGGCGAGGGCGGCGAGGGCGGCGAGGGCGGCGAGGGCGGCGACGATGAGGGTCAGGAGGCGTCGCATGTCAGGCGGTGGGGATGTCGCGGCGAGCGAAGGCGACGGAGGCGATCAGGGTGGCAGCCACGAACCACATGGCGCTCACCGCCAGGCCGTCGACGAGCGGACCGTTGAAGGATGGGTCGGCCCACAGGCCGTGCCAGGTGCCAAGCGGAGTGGTGAGCATCAGCACCCGGATCAGGTCCGCGCCGTTGACCAGGGAGCCGAGTTGCATCACCAGGCCGAGGACCACGGGCCCTCCGATGCCCACCACGGAGTGGCGGGTGAGCACCGAGAGCATGACCCCCACCGCGGTGAATCCGAGTGTCGGGGCGATCACGGTGGCCCAACTGGCCACCACCAGGAACAGGCTCCGGCCGGCGGGGTCGAGCCGACCCGAGAGATCGACGAGAGGTTGGTGGCCGATGAGCAGGCCGGCGAGGATGCTGGCGCCGGCCAGGGCGACGACGGCGACGACCGACCAGGTGACCGCAGCCAGTAGCTTGCCGGCGAAGATCTGGGAGCGCCGGCGGGACCGGGTGACCACCGCCTTCCAGGTGCCGTGGTGGTCCTCGGAGGAGAAGATGTCCCCGGCCACCACACCGGCCAGGATGGGCAGGACCCACTGGCCGCTGAACGACAGGATGACCAGGGGGAGGGCGAAACCCGACTCGTGGACCCACCGGCCGAAGAGGGTGTCCTGGGGCACCGAGCTCTGGGCTTGGAGGACGACGAGGGCGGCGAAGGGGGCAAACAGGCACAGGCCGGCAATGACCCGGGTCCGGGTGTGGGCGGCCAGTTTGATCACCTCGCTGTGCCAGACGGCGATCACGCCGCCCAAACCGTCGGAGCGGACCGGTGCCGTCACCGTGGCGCTCACCGGCGGGCGGGGCGGGCACCGCCCTCGGTGAGCTGGAAGAACAAGGATTCGAGGGCGCTGACCTCGAGGGTCAGGCTGCGCACCGCAATGCCCGCACGGCCCAGGTCGATCACGTAGGAGTCAAGATCGTCGCGGCCGGCGTGGATCACCAATCCGTCGCCGGTCGCCTCGACGCCCAGCGCGGCGGTGGCCGGCGCCTGGTCGAGGGCGGCCCGGTCGTCGCTGGTGTGCAGGCGGTAGCCGGCCGCGGGCGCGTCGGTGCACATCTGGGTCAGTGAACCGTCGAAGACGGAACGGCCCTGGCGGAGCACGGTGATTCGGTCGCAGACGTTCTCGATGGCCGCCATGTCGTGACTGCTGAGCAGGATGGCGGTGCCCGCCCCGGCCAGGTCGCGCAGGGCGACCTGCAGGTCGCGGGCGGCCGCTGGGTCGAGGCCGTTGGCCGGCTCGTCGACGATCAGGAGCCGGGGTGAGCGGAGGAGGGCGGCGGCCACGCCGAGGCGCTGGCGCATCCCGAGCGAGTACCCCCGGACCTTGTCGCTGGCGGCCGCGCCCAGGCCGACCCGGTCGAGCACATCGTCAACCAGATGTGGGGCCCGACCGCCGTCGAGGCGGGCCAGGTGGCCGAGGTTCTTGCGGCCCGAGAGATAGGGGTAGAAGTGCGGGGTCTCGACGAAGCCGGCGACACCGTCGAGCCAGCCGACGGCGACCGACCGCCGGTCCCGGCCGAAGAGGCTCAGCGATCCGCCGTCGGGCTCGACCAGACCGAACAGCATGGCGAGGATCGTCGTCTTCCCCGCCCCGTTGGGTCCCAGCAGGCCGCGGACCTCGCCGGCCTCGACGACGAGGTCGACACCATCGACGGCGACGACGTCGCGGTAGTGCTTGGTCAGATGGTGGGCGACGACAGGGGACGGCGAACCCGCCACCTCCTGAACCGTGCGGGGTTCCGGCACGGCGTCGATGGTAGGAATGTCCGATCGGCGCCGACGTTCTTCGACCGAAATGTCACGATGGGTTCACCGAACGTTCGGGCTGCGGACAGCGGGAGATAACGTGTCTGCCGAACCCGTGGTCGGGCCCGGTGGAGCTGAGTGCTTCCCCGGGGTGCGAACGGGGTAGACCACAGCGAAAGCGTCACCCAGACCGGGGGAGGATCTCGTGGCCACCATCGAAACCCGAGGAGATGGGCGTAGCTCAAACGCCCCTCTCAGCCTGATTCCGGCTCGCATAGACCGGCTGACGTGGTCGAAGTTCCACACCCGGCTGGTCATGGCCCTCGGGGTGGCGTGGATCCTCGACGGCCTCGAGGTCCAGATCGCCAGCCTGTCGACCAGCCTCATCAGCAAGCCGGCCGCCCTCGGTCTGTCGTCGGGATCGGTGGCCTTCTCGGTGGGGACCATCTACCTGCTGGGTGAGGTGGCGGGGGCGTTGTTCTTCGGCCGACTCTCCGACAAGTGGGGCCGGCGCAACCTGTTCATGATCACCCTCGGCGTCTACCTGTTCGGCGGCCTCCTGACCGCGTTCACGGCGGGCAAGGGGCAGGCCTGGGTCATCTTCCTCGACGCCAGCCGGTTCATCGCCGGAATGGGCATCGGCGGCGAATACGCGGCCATCAACTCGGCCATCGACGAGCTGATCCCGGCCCGTTACCGGGGCCGGGTGGACATCGGTGTCAACGGCACGTACTGGGCCGGTGCCCTGCTGGCCACCATCCTCTCCCTCGCCGTGGTCAACCACCTGCCCGCGAGTTGGGGCTGGCGGGTCGGCTTCCTCTTCGGCCCGGCGCTCGGCTTCTTGGTCCTGTTCGTCCGCCAGAACCTGCCCGAAAGTCCCCGGTGGTTGGTAGCCCACGGCCGGATCGACGAGGCCGAGACGGCGGTGACCGACATCGAGCGGCGAACGAGGGAGAGCGGCGGCGAGGTCGCGCCGGTGGACGAGTCCAAGGCGATCGAGGTCCGGCCGCCCGACGACATCGGTTTCGTGGCCTTGGCCCGCAACCTGTTCAGGACCTACCCCCGGCGCTCCATCCTGGGGGCTTCGCTGATGATCTCCCAGTCGTTCCTCTACAACGCCATCTTCTTCACCTACGCCCTGGTCCTGACCAAGGTGTACCACGTCTCCACCGGATCGACCCCGTACTACTTCATGGTCTTCGCCGCCGGCAACCTGGCCGGTCCCCTGCTCCTCGGCGGTCTCTTCGACACCATCGGGCGCCGCAAGATGATCGCCGGGACGTACTTCATCTCCGGCGGGTTGCTGGTCCTGAGCGCCGTCCTGTTCCAAGCCGGGGCCCTCACGGCCGTCACCCAGACGGCATGTTGGTGCGTCATCTTCTTCTTCGCATCCTGCGGAGCCAGTGCCGCCTACCTGACCGTCAGCGAGATCTTCCCCGTCGAGGTTCGGGCCAAGGCCATCGCCGTGTTCTTCTCCATCGCCCAGTTCTTCGGGTCGTTGGGGCCCTTCCTCTACGGCAAGCTGATAGGCAAGGGCACGAACCACACCAACCTGTTCATCGCCTACTTGATCGGCGCCGCGGTGATGCTCGCCGGGGCTGCGGTGGAGACGGCGATCGGTGTGGATGCCGAGGGCATGTCTCTCGAGGACCTGTCCTCGTTGGATGGCGGCAGCAGGCCCTCCTCCCGCATCTCCAATGTGACCGGTGCCCCTCGCCCGCCGGCCGCCCGAACGGTCATCGATCCGGTCCGGCAGCCACCGCCGGAAAGGCCGCCCGAGAACGACTGAGCAACAGTGCCGCGCCGCCGCCCGCCTCTACCGGCTCCCAGCGTCGGTGACCAGGCGTCGGGCCACCACCTTGAGGGCCAGGGTCTCATCGGCCCCCTCGAAGATGGACAGCACCCGGGCGTCGACCCACAAGCGGCTAACCGCGTACTCCTCGGCGTAGCCCATCCCGCCGTGGATCTGCATGGCTTCCCGGGTGACCCATTCGGCGGCCCGGCACACGTAGGCTTTGATCATCGATGCCTCGAGGGCACCTTCCCCCTTGGCCATGAGCCGGCCCACCTCGTACATGTACTGGCGGGACGCCTGGATGATGATGGCCATGCGGGTCAACTTGACCCGGGTCAGCTGGTACTCGGCGATCACCCGGCCGAAGACCCTGCGCTCCGCGGCGTAGGACAGCGCTGCCTCGTACGCCGCCTGCATGACCCCCACGGCGCGTGCGGCCGTCTGCAGGCGGCCATTCTCAAAACCCTCCATCTGCAGGTAGAAGCCCCGCCCGAGACCGCTCTCGCCGCCGATCAGGTTGGCGCCGTCGACCGACCAGTCGGAGAACGACAGCTCGTAGGAGTGCATGCCCCGGTACCCGAGGGTGTCGATGGGGCGGCCCTCCATGCGCCCCCCGCCCGGCTGGGTCAGCACGAACCCGGTGCCCTCGGCGCGCTCCTTACCGACGATGAACATGGACAGGCCCCTATGTCCCAGGGTCCGGTCGGGATCGGTGCGGGCCAGCACCAGAAGGGCATCGGCGCGGGCCGCGAACGTCGACCATGTCTTGGTCCCGTTGATCGTCCAGTCGTCGCCGTGGCGGGTGGCGCTCACGGTGAGGCCGGCGACATCGGAGCCGAAGTCGGGCTCGGTGACGGCGACGCCCACGACCACCTCGCCGCTGGCCAGCTTGGGCAGCCATTGGCGCTTCTGCTCCTCGGTCCCGCCCTTCACCAGGGCCCGGGCCAGGATCTCGGGGCGGGTGGCCAACGAGCCGCCGGCGGCCAGCGAGCCCCTCGAGAGCTCCTCGGTGGCGACGACCATGCCCAGGTAGTCGCTCTCGTCTCCGGTGGCGTACCCGCCGTAGTCCTCCGGTATCGACAGCCCGAAGGCCCCCAGCTCCCCCAGGCCGGCGATGATGCCGTCGGGGATGTCGCTGTTGTGGCGGTGGATCCCCTCGGCGGCGGGGGCGATCTTGTCGTCGGCGAAGCGCCGGAAGGTTGATGCCACCAGCTCGAAGTCGTCGTCGAGGTGGCGAGGTCCGGGGTCGCCGGCCAGCGACGCCAGCCAGGCCGGGTCGCGGTGAGCGGTGATGAACGTCCGGACGTCGTCGAAGGCGCCCACCTCGACACCGAACGCCTCCTCCCGCCCGAGGACACGGGCCATCACGTCGGCGACGGCATCGGCCACGAACGCCGCGGCCAGGCCCGCCTCGGTGTCGCCCCTCTGTCCGTAGCCGATCATGACGCGCGCCGTGCTCACGGCGGCGGCGGCGTGGGCCAGGTCGTAGGCCACCACCTGATGGGTGTCGACGGCGTCGGCCCCGGCGGCGGCCAGGTGGGCGGCGATGCGGTCCACGACCGACTGCGCCACCTCGACGGTCCGTGCTGCTTCTCCCATCTGCGGAGACTCGACCATCGGGGCGGTGGTTTCACTCATGGTGGAAGGCTAGTTCTGACCACGGCGGCGAGAGCCGAGCGGTCTCCCAACCTCACCCTGAGCCTGCCGGCAGGAAGTAGCCGAATGCATCGACCAGGACGTCGGTTCGCCCGGCCAGGTTGAACAGGCTCAGGCCACCGTTGGCCAGCGTGGCCAGATCGGCGTTGGGCCGGGTCTCCCCAGCGACGAAGTAGACATCTGAGGTCGTGACCGGCGGGTGGACAGGTGAGGGGGTGACGGTCAAGAAGCTGGCTGCCGTGGCGTCCGCCTCGGTGACGTTGACGGCGGCGGCCGTCGCACCGACAGGGATGCCTGCCGTT
>JALYVP010000448.1 GCA_030853185.1 Actinomycetota bacterium
AACGGGAGGGAACAGAGGTCAGCAGCGCCCAAGCGGAGGACTCTCCACTAAACCCAGGGTGGTCCAATCTGTGTGAGCCATCCGCTGACCAGCTCCCGGTTGGGCAGCACTCCAGGACCGATGAGCCATTGCCAGATTCGCTCGTCCTGGGACGCCTGGAACAGGTCCGCTTCGTGATCGGCGCACAAAGGCTCAAGGCGCACAAGCGAACCATCAAGCTGCGTGCTCAGACCCTCCCAGCTCACGCCACACAGCCTAAACGGGCGCACGACCCAGCGGGCGGCCTCGCGGCCACAGAGCCAGTCGCCAGCTACCAGCACTGAGCGGCCTGGCCCCGGCGGGGTTCGTCAGTGCCGTCGCCGCTGGAACGCGAAGATGCTGCCGAAGGTGAGGAGGATCCCGACGACCAGCAGGATCGTCCCTGCCCCCTTGGATGATCCTGCGATGTCGATGACCGCCCCGACGACGGCGAGGATTGCTCCGAGGCCCGCCAACATCTGGAGCGATCTCGCGCTCGGGGTGCGGCTTCCGTCGGGTGGCACGCGTCGAACCGTAGTTGGCAGCGGGGGCGCTGATCAAGGGTTCACCGAGCGGTTCCTGCTACCGCCACCCGACGTTCACGCTGTGGCTACCGGGCCTCGGGCCGGCCAACCCAGACGACTCGCGCCTCCCACAGGTTCGCCCTGGCGACGAAGGCAGCGGCCTCGGCCAGGTCAAGCTCCCACCAGGCCCGAACGATCCAGAGCAACCAGCCGGCCCACATCGGGTGCGCTGGGCGCACCAGGCCCAGAAGCCTCAGAGCGCATGCTCCGCCGCTCAGTACAGCCCCGGTTCGGCCTTCACCTCATCCCCGAGCACGACGTAGCTCAGCGACCGGCGCCTCGGTTCCCGGTGGTGTTGCCAGCCGATGATTCCGGTCGAGCACCGGCCCGACCGGGTGAAGGACCCCGGTGGTGTCGTCTCGGCATCGGAGCCGCATCGGCCCGTGGGCCACGGCCACCAGGGCGTCGATCACACCCGCAGGCGCGCCCAGGTCGTCGGCATGAACCCGCCTCGGGTCATCCACCTGTTCATCGCGAGGACCAGCGCGGCCAGGTGAACATCATCGCCGGGCTCGGCTTCTCGGTCGAAGAGCCGCAGGGCCAAGTCGCGGGCTTCGGCCAGGGCGGTTTCAGGGTCCATGCCCTGGGTCGTAGTGCCCGCCCCCCTTGCCACCCATGCTGATGCAGCCGAGGCCCGCTTCGACGCGGGCGCCCGGGCTACGGTGGCCGGTCATGGCAGCGGCGCTGACCTTGGTGCGGGGGTCGGTCGTGGTTGAGCCTTGGGCCACCGACCTCCCCGGCACCGCCGGGCGGGGTGCTATCGGCTTCGAGCCACCGGGATCGTTCCCCGCCCTGACCGACCCGGTGGCCAAGCTGCTGGCCACCCTCATCGCCCGCGCCGCAGCCATCGACGCCGCCGACTCCGCCGCATGAGCGCCGACCTGCCGGCTCTGGTCGTCTACGCCCGGACCAGCACCGACGACCTCCAGTCCCCCGAGGACTCCCTGGCCTGGGAGGTGTCACGGGCCGAGGCCCTGGTGAAGGGCCGGGCGACCATCATCAGCGTCCTGCACGAGACCGACACCTCGCGCTCCATCCCCTGGGCGCGTCGGCCCCGAGCGGCTCAACTGCTGGCCCAGCTCTACTCCCCCGACCGGGACTGGGACGGCATCGTCATAGGCGAGCCACAGCGGGCCTTCGTTTCCGCCGCTCAGGTCCAGGATGTGCTGCCCCGGCTGGCCGATGGTGGGGCCACCCTGTGGGTTCCCGAGGTCGGCGGCCCGGTCGATCCCGGCTCCGAGGCACATGACATCATGCTCAGCCTGTTCGGTGGCCTGTCCCGAGCCGAGCGCAGACGCTTCCAGGTCCGAGTGCGCGCCGCCAAAGAAGCCCAGGCAACGACCGGACGCTTCCAGGGCGGGCGCCCTCCCGTGGCTACACCCGACGAGCGCCGCCAGCTCTACGCCGGGCTGGGTCTGTCTTTGGCCTACGAGCGCCGGACGGTGAACGGGCAGGTCAGGGAGCTGTTCCGGCCCTCTTTCTCCTGCTCGTTCTCCCCGGGCGGTGACCCGAGGAGTAACCCTCCGTGTCGGAGGGGGGACTTGAACCCCCACGTCCTTGCGGACACTAGCCCCTCAAGCTAGCGCGTCTGCCTATTCCGCCACTCCGACGTGGCTGCCGGATCCAACCCG
>JALYVP010000141.1 GCA_030853185.1 Actinomycetota bacterium
CACCGGCGACGGACACGCAATGGCGTCGGTCCGAACCGACCGCCGCCAACGCCGACCCCGTCGACGTCGCACGGAGGGTCGCCGCATCCGTCCTGTCGCCTTCGGAGATCGCCGAGACCCTCCTCTTCCGGCTGCGCCCCCTCCTCGACGAGCACAACGACCGGGTCATGCAGCGCGAGTCGACCGAGGCGGAGCGCTACCGCTCGGCGCTGGAGCAGGCGCGAGCCGGCCTCAGCCGGCTGGCCGAGCGGATGGACCAACGGCTCGACCGACTCGAGGGAGAGGTCCTCGGGCGACGGCCGGGGTCGGACGACCCGGACGCCATAGCGTCGACCAGCCTTCGCGTCCTGCGCCCCGATGACGGCCGGTAGCCGCGGAGGCGATGCCAAGCGGGTGCTGTGCGTCTTCGGCACCCGCCCGGAGGCCATCAAGATGGCCCCGGTGGTCCTCGCCCTCGGCGACACTCCGGACCTTCGGCCCATCGTAGCGGTGACCGCCCAGCACCGCAGCATGCTCGACCAGGTGCTCGAGGCGTTTGCCATCGAAGCGGACCACGACCTCGACATCGGGCGGACTGACCAGACCCTCGGTGACATCACCCGCCGGGCGCTCGAGGGTCTCGAGGGCCTCGTCGCCCAGACCGCGCCCGACCTCGTCGTCCTCCAGGGCGACACCACGACCGCGTTCTCCCGCCGCCCTGGCCGGGTTCTACGCCAAGGTACCCGTGGCCCACGTCGAGGCCGGGTTGCGCACCGGCGATCCGATGTCGCCCTACCCGGAGGAGGTCAACCGCCGCCTCATCTCCCAACTGGCGGCGCTGCACCTGGCCCCTACGCCGTCGTCAGCGGCCAACCTGGTGGCGGAGGGCATCGACGCGCGGTCGATCTTGTGCACCGGCAACACGGTGATCGACGCGCTCAACTGGACCATCGCCCGCCCCGACCGGCCGACATCGGCCCTCATCCGGGACCTCGATGCCGACGATCGCCGACTCGTTCTCGTCACCGTCCACCGGCGGGAGTCGTGGGGGGCACCGATCGTCGGTGTGGCTCAGGCCCTGGCCGCCGTGGCCCGGGCCAATCCCGACGTCCTCATCCTCCTCCCTGCCCACAAGAACCCCGTCGTACGCCAGTCCCTCCTCCCCGCCCTGAGGGGGATCGCCAACGTGCGCGTGGTCGAGCCGCTCCCCTACGACACCTTCGCCCATGTCCTGAGGCGCAGCTACTTCGTGGTCACCGACTCCGGTGGTATCCAGGAGGAGGCGCCCAGCCTGGGCAAACCGGTGCTCGTTCTCCGTGAGGTCACCGAACGCCCCGAGGCGGTGGCTTCGGGCAGCGTCGAGCTCGTCGGCACCGACGAGGCCCACGTCGCCGAGCGCATCGGAGACCTGCTCTCCGACCCGGTTCGCTACGCCCGCATGGCCCAGACCCGCAGCCCGTACGGCGACGGGCGGGCCGCCGGCCGCTCCGTGGCAGCCATGCGATGGCTCCTGAACGGGGACCACGCCCCGAGGAGTTCGTACCGGGCGCGACCCCGCCGCTCGGGGCCGAAAGGGGGCGACGCGATGACTTTTGCCCTCCCGCGCCGTCTCCTCACCGTGTCAACACGCGTGCTGGATCCCATCGATCTATCATCTGAGGGCGTGACCCTCAGCGCTTCTTCCCTGGCCCCCCAGGAGCTCGAGCGATACCGCAGAGAGCTCACCGGATACTGCTACCGCATGCTCGGCTCTGGGTTCGAGGCCGACGACGCCGTGCAGGACACCATGGTCCGGGCGTGGAAGGCGGCTGACGCATTCGAAGGCCGCTCGAGCGTCCGGTCGTGGCTGTACCGGATCGCCACCAACGTCTGCCTCGACATGCTGCGGGGTCGGGAACGGCGGGCCCGCCCCATGGAGCTGGCTTCGTCGTCCCCGCCCGACGCCGCCCACCTCGGGGCCATGCTGCCGGAACACGCCTGGGTGTCGCCGATCGCCGACGACCGCGTCCTCCCGGATGAGGCTGACCCCGCCGAGATCGCCGCGTCACGCGAGACCATCCGCTTGGCGTTCGTGACGGCACTGCAACACCTGCCGGCCCGCCAGCGGGCCGTGCTCATCCTCTGTCAGGTGCTGCGCTGGCAGGCGACCGAGGTCGCCGAGCTGCTCGGGACCAGCGTGCCGGCGGTCAACAGCGCATTGCAACGGGCCCGAGCCACACTCGTCGCTGTCCATCCCGACGAAACCGGTCCCGACGTCGTCGACGCCGACCGGCGCGCCCTCCTGGCTCGCTACGTTGACGCCTTCGAACGCTACGACGTGGCCACCCTGGTGACGCTGCTGCGCGACGACGCCGTGCAGTCGATGCCTCCTTACGCCATGTGGATCCGGGGCGCGGAAGACATCGGCCGGTGGCTCCTCGGCCCCGGCAAAGAGTGCCGGGGTTCCCAGCTGCTGCCCATCGCCGCCAACGGGTGCGCCGGTTTCGGGCAGTACCGGCCCGACGGTGCCGGCGGTCACCGGCCTTGGGCCCTCCAGATCATCGAGGTCTCAGGTGATCGGATCTCCGGGTTCCACAGCTTCCTCGACACCGGCCACCTCTTCCCCGCGTTCGGCCTCCCCGCCGAGCTCCCGGCATAAGCCGACGAGCTCCACCAGCTCGGCCAGCTCCCCGCACATCTCCTGCACCTCGAGGGTGATGCCGAGGCGCCGGGCCGCGAGCTGCAGCCGGGCCAGCGCGTCCACCGTGGCCAGGTCGGGTGGTCTGTCGCCCGCCAGCCGCCATGCGGCCACGACCCGACCGCGCCCACCGATGAACATGATTCGCCCCCAGGCCACACCGACAGTCACGCAGGATGGACGAGCGGTGCCACGCAAACTCACCGGTCCCGGATCGCCGCCCAGGATCGGTCGCGGTCAGGACGGACGCTTGAAGGTGAGCAGGATGACGCCGTCGGGCAGCGAGAGTGTTGTCACCAGCTCCCAGTCCTCTGCGCCTCGCTCCATCAGGAGGCCCTGGAGCCTGGATTCGGCAGCACCGGATTCTGGATCCCATCGGTCAATCGCATAAAACCACATGAGCCGACCATAGGACAGGACGCCGCCGTGGCCGCGGTTTAGGCTCGGCCCCTTCGTGACCCGGAGGTCCTGGCGTGGCTGGTAGTCGTTCGGCGGTCGATGTCGTGCTCAAGGCTGCGGGCGTCGTCGGCCCGCTGGCGTTCGTGACCGATTGGGCGGTGCTCGGCGCCATCCGGTCTCACTACTCCCCCATCAACGACGCCATAAGCCGTTTGGCCCAAACCGCGGCTCCCACCCGCAGCGCCATGACCGCCGGGTTCATCGTCTACGGCGCCGCCCTCGTCGCCTACGCCGGCACGAGGGACTCCGACCTGCCCCGAACCAGCCGCCTGCTGCTGGCCGCCACCGGCCTGTCGACGTTCGGGGTGGCGGCGTTCTCCCTCAACGCCAGCGGACAGGGAACCACCCACTCGGTGTTTGCCGGCATCGGTTACGCCACGCTGGCCGGGGCCCCCCTGGTGGCGGCGGGGGCCTGGGCCCGGACTCCGGGACCCAGCCTGTGGGTGCGGGCATCGTTGGCCGCAGGCATCGTCAGCGCTGCGTTCCTGATCGCCAGCACCTTCGCACCCGCGCACGGCCTCCTGCAACGGATCGGGCTGACCGCCGGCGACGCGTGGGTGGTGGCCACGGCCACTCGGGCCCTGCGGTTGGGGCGGTAGCGCTCAGTCGCGCCCCATCGCCGCCGCCAGGTCGGCGGCGTTGCGCACCCCATAGTCCTCGTAGCAGTTGTTCATGAGGGCGTGGACGGTGGTGGCCCGCGCTCCCAACGCCTCGATCTTCGGCACCCACCCTCGCAGCTGGGACTTCGAGTACAGGTACCGGAACCGTTCGGCGGCCGTGGTGCCCGGCTTCTTCCACGTCTCGTCGTTGCGGCCGTGAAACCGGACCACCGCCAGGTCGGGGTGGGTGACCTCGACCACGGTGGGAAGCTTGGAGGCCGAGGGGGCGTCGACGACGACGAGGGCCAACCCGAGATCGCGCAGCGTCTCAAGTGTCCGCTCCCGGTCCTCCGGGGTGGCCAACCACGTCGGCGAGCGGAACTCGACGCACACCGGCAGGTCCGCCCACCGCGCCCGGATGGCGGCAAGCTCCGCCCGGTTGGCCTTCTTGGCTGTGAACCACTCCGGGTACTGCATCAGCACCGCTCCCAGCTTGCCCGCGTCGCGCAAGGGCCGCAGGGCCGCCTCGAACCGGTACCAGGCCTCCTCGGTGGCGTCGCCGTCCAGATGCGACGGGTAGACGTTTCGCTTGTCGGCGAACTCGGGCTTGATCGCCTCTCTCAGGTCGGCCCACAGCGAATTCGGTCGGGTGGGATGGCCGGTCAGCAACGAGTAGGCCTTCACGTTCATGGTGAAGGTCTCGGGCGTCCGCTCGGCCCATCCCCGGGTCAGCTCCGGCGAGGGTGGGAAGTAGTAGGTGCTGTCGGCCTCGACGATGGGGAATTGCGACGCGTAGAAGGCCAGCCGCTCGGCGGCCGACATCGACCTCTTCGGATACCAGTCTGTACCCGTGACGAGAGTCTTGTCCGTCCATGAGCACGTGCCGACGAGAACGCTGTTGGGGTCCACGGCACCCATCGTTGCCGCTTGGCCGGCCCTACCGAACCCGGTAACGTGTTCGCCGACAAGGGGGAATGAGTCATGAACATGGACGAGTACGCCGAGGGTGTTCCCTCGTGGATCGATCTGTCCAGCCCGGATCCCGCCACCGCGGCCGCGTTCTACGCGGCCCTGTTCGGTTGGGAGTGCCCCGAGGGGCCACCGGAGGCGGGTGGATACCGGCTCTGCACCCTGTCGGGCCGCACCGTGGCGGGGATCGGGCCGCAGATGAGTCCCGGGCCGCCGGCGTGGGCCACCTATGTCAACACGGCCGACGCCGACGCCGCCGCCGCTCGGGCCGCCGCCGCCGGCGGTCAGGTGCTCGCCCCGCCCTTCGATGTGCTCGACGCCGGTCGCATGGGGATCATCGCCGACCCGACCGGTGCCGTGATCGGCGTCTGGCAACCGGGGGGGCACCGCGGCGCCCAGATCGTCAACGAGCCCGGGGCGTGGGGATGGAGCGAGCTGGTGGCCACCGACCTGGACGCCTCGATTGGCTTCCTGACCCAGGTGTTCGGCTGGGGCATAGGGCGCAACCCGCCTGAGGGCCCGGTGCAGTACGTGGAGTGGAAGGTGGACGGCCGGTCGGTGAGCGGAGCCATGCCCAAGCCACCGAGCATGCCCGAGTCGGTCCCGGCCTACTGGGGGGTGTACTTCATCGTCGGCGACGCGGATGCGACGGCGGCCACCATCGCCGAGCTGGGCGGCAGGATCATGGTCCAGCCGACCGACATCGAGCCAGGTCGCTTCGCCATGGCCGTGGACCCGACGGGTGCGATGTTCAGCATCCTGGCCACGGCCCTCGCCGGAACCGGCGACGAGCCCTAGGCCAGATCGCCGGGCCGAAGCTTCACGCCGAACGTCTCGGCGAGTCGTTCGGTGAGCGACCTCCGGGCCGTCTTGGTCATCGGCTGACCGATCCACAGGAGGAAGGCGCCAGCCGGCGTCACCATGGCCAGCGCCGGGCTCTGCGTCGGGCCGAACCCGCCGTAGCCCACCAGGCCGGTCCCGGGGACCTTCAGCACATTGGCCATGGTCGTGAAACCGCCCGGGGAGGAACGAAAGAGAGGCAACGGGAACTCGAAGAGCGCTTCGACCAGCATCTCGTACTCGGCATTGAGCAGCGAAATCGACAAGTCGGGTTCCTCTTCGCTGTCGACGGCGCTCGGATCGATCTCGATCTCCGGGAGCGAATCGGCGACCAACTGCATCATCAGGTCCCGGACACTGGAGAGGTACCCATAGTGGCCCCGAGGCGTCGCCATCCCGTCATAGGGAAAGAAGGCGTCCAGGTCGCCGATCAGCGTGTTGTCGGTGAACCATCCCTGGAGGGCGTCGGTGGCCTCCTGGAAAGCGGCGTCATTCCCGTCCGCGCCGGAGTCGGCTTCATCTGCGGTGCCGGCGGAGCGTCTGGCCGTATCCCAGCTCTCGATGAGTTGGCCGATGGCCGCCGTATCAGCACCGTCGGGCTCGAGGGCGATCCCGTGGATCATCACCTGCTGGCGGCTGAGTTCAACGAGTTGACTGAGCTGGACCTGCCAGCTGGCACCTGCAGACCGCACCGCCGGCGCCGTACTCCCTGGGTCTGTCATGACACAGCACGGTAGCGGGGACCGCCGCCGTCGTCGCGGTCGGTAGCCAGCCACTACCGTCGGCGCCATGGACGGCGACCAGGTCGTGGTCGAAGCTTCGGGCCGCGAGGTAGCGATCACCCATGCCGACAAGGTCTTCTTTCCCGAGCGGGGCGAGACGAAGCTCGACCTGGTCCACTTCTACCAGTCGGTGGCCGATCCGCTGCTCGCCGCCGTGGGGGGCCGCCCGGTGCTCCTGCAACGATTTCCCCAGGGGGTCGGAGGATCGTCGTTCTTCCAGAAGCGGGTGCCGGAGAGCCGCCCCGATTGGCTCGAGACGACCGTCGTCAGCACCCCCAACGGGACGACCTCGCGCGCCCTGGTCGCCGCCGACCTGGCCCATGTCCTGTGGGCGGTCAACCTGGGCTGCCTCGGCTTTCACGTGTGGCCGGCCCGAGCGGCCGATCCTGAGCATGCCGATGAGTTGCGCATCGATCTCGACCCGACGCCCGGCGTGACCTTCGCCATGGTGGCCGAGACGGCCCACGAAGTGCGGGACCTGCTCACCGAGGTCGACGTCGTCGGCCTCCCGAAGACGACCGGGAACCGTGGCATCCACGTGTACGTGAGGCTCCTCCCGCAGTGGACCTCCTATGACGTGCGATCGGCAGCCGTCGCTGTGGCTCGCGAGTTGGAGCGCCGCCGGCCCGACCTGATCACCGCGGCGTGGTGGAAGGAGGAACGGGGTCGGCGGGTGTTCGTCGACTTCAACCAGAACGCGCCGCACAAGACCATCTTCGGGGCGTGGTCCGTCCGGGCCCGCCCCGGCGGGCAAGTCTCGACACCGTTCGGCTGGGACGAGCTGGACGCCATCGAACCCGACGCGCTGACCATCGCCACGGTGCCGGAACGGGTTCGCCGGGACGGGGACCCTTGGGAGCCCATGACCGATCATCCGCAGTCCCTCACTCCCCTGCTGGCCATGCACGAGCGCGACCAGGCCAACGGCCTGCTGGACGCCCCGTGGCCGCCGGTGTATCCCAAGATGCCGGGCGAGCCTCCGCGGGTGGCGCCGAGCCGGGCCCGCAACAGCTGACGGCCCGGTCGGATCCGTTCGCGATGACCGGTCCGGTCGGGGTGCACGCCGGGAACGGGAGGTCGTTGCGGCTCACGGCGCTGCGGTGCCAGGCCCAGCTGCTGTCGGGTACGGCCGCCACCGATCCTGTCGATGTCGCCGGCCGCCTTCTCGCGGTCCAGGCCCAGGACCCGAGGGGTTTCCGGCTGGCGGTGCGGTCCCGCACCAGCGGCGTGACCGTCGACGATCTCGAGCGCGCCCTGAGCATCGACCGCTCGCTCGTTGTAACCACCCTCAACCGCGGCACCCTCCATCTGGTTCGGGCCGAGGACTACTGGTGGTTGCACGCGCTGACCACGCCACGGTTGTCCACGTCCAGCCGCCGCCGCCTGACCGAGACCGGCCTGGCCCCACCGCAGGTGGAGGTGGGCGTCAAGGTCGTCATCGGGGCCTTGAGCCGGGAAGGGCCGCTCACGCGCCACGAGCTCCGCGGCCGGCTCGATGCCGCGGGTGTGCCCACCGTCGGGCAGGCCCTCATCCACCTCCTCTCGGTCACGGCCCTCCGTGGCTTCACCGTGCGGGGACCCATGAGAGACGGCGAGCAGGCCTGGGTGCTCGTCGCCGACTGGTTGGGCTCACCGCCCGCCCTGGACCGGGCAGCCGCCCTCGAAGCCCTGGCCCGCCGGTACCTCGCCGGTCACGGGCCGGCGACGGAACGGGACCTGGCCCGCTGGGCAGGACTGCCTCTGCGTGACGCGCGCGCCGGGCTGGCAGCTATCGCCGGAGAGCTGAACGACCTTGGAGGAGGTCTGGTGACCGTGACCGGCGCCCCTGTCGAGGCCGAGCTGGCGCCCCCCCGCCTTCTGGGCGCCTTCGAGCCCCTGCTCCTTGGATGGTGTGACCGGGAGCCGATCATCGGCGAGGATCACACCCTCGTCACCAGCAACGGGATCTTTCGCCCCTTCGCTCTGGTCGGAGGCCGGGCCGTCGCCTCGTGGGGCCTGTCTTCGGGGGTCCTGACGCTCCGGCCGTTCGGGCCACTCTCGCCTGCGACCAAGCTGGCCGTCCATGCCGAGGCAGCCGCCGTCGGCACGTACCTGGGGATCGGCACTCCGAAACTTGTCGTCACCGCGGTCGTCGGACCTGCCGGCCGGTAGGGGCACCGCCGCTCTCGAGTTTTACGACGACCCCCCCGAGCTTCAGGAGCAGCCGCTGGTGGTCCCACACGACGGGCAGGCGTGGCAGCTCCCGGCCCGCTGCATCTGCACCCCGCACTGGTAGCAGTAGGGGGCGTCGCCGGCCTCAGGCATCACCGACCCTGCGGGGGGCACCACCGGCCCGGCGCCGGTCACCGGCCCGACCGTGCTGGCCACACCCTCGTCCCGGGTCGACGGGCCGGTGTGGCCGTCGAGATCGAGGCGGTCATCGACGATCGACTGGTTGGGGGTGACCGCCTCGTCCACGCCCGGCAGCGTGGGCT
>JALYVP010000449.1 GCA_030853185.1 Actinomycetota bacterium
GCCAAGGCGATGGCCACCGTTCCCTGGCCACAGCCGACATCGAGGACCTCCTGTCCGCCCCGGCCCCGGCGCGCGTCCAGGTGAGCGAGCACCTGGGCGACCACCAGCTCCTGGCGCACGGCGTTGCCCACCTGGCCCAGGCCCTGGCGCCAGGCCTCCACCCCGCCGGCAAAGCTGCTGTCGTCCCCCACGGAAAGCGCTCCCTCCCGATCATGGCCCGGCCGGCCTGTCTCCGATTGCAGGCCCTCGACGATGTGTCATTCATCGACCAGGTGTCGGATTCCGACGCTATGCGTCGCTCAACGCTCGTGTCGCTATGCGTCGCTCAACGCTCGTGTCGCTCAGCGTCACATCGTCGTGGCCGCCATCGGCGCCCACCTCGCATTGCGGCCGGCCCCCACCACCCACCGCCGACGGCACCTGCACGGCGGACTACCGGCCGGTGGGTCATGCCACACTGGCGGTCATGACCATCCTGGTGACCGGCGGCGCCGGCTACATCGGTTCGCAGACCGTGGCCCATCTTGTCGAACGGGGCCGCGACGTGGTCGTCATCGACACCATGGAGCTCGGCCACCACCAGGCCATCGGCGACGTCTCCCTGGTCGAGGCCGATATTGCCGACACGGCGGCGGTGACCAAGGTGATCGCCGATCACGGCGTCGACTCCGTGATCCATTTCGCCGGCTACAAGGCCGCCGGCGAATCGGTCCTCGAGCCGGGCAAGTACTTCATGAACAACACCGCGGCCACGACCGCCCTGCTCGAAACCCTGCGCCGCACCGGGGTCGACAAGGTCGTGTTCTCCTCGACCTGCGCGGTGTACGGAAGCCCAGATTGCCTGCCGGTCAGTGAGGCGGAGACGGTCAGCCCCGAGAGCCCCTACGGGGAGAGCAAGGCGTTGGTGGAGCGGGTCCTGCGTTGGTACGACCTCAGCCACGGAATCCGGTCCGTGCCGTTGCGCTACTTCAATGCCGCCGGGGCGTCGTTGGACGCGTCCATCGGCGAGGACTCGGCCTTCACGCTGAACCTCGTACCCCTGGTCATGCAGGCCGCCCTGGGCCAGCGGGTGCCGCTGCGGGTGTTCGGGACGGACTACCCGACTCCCGACGGGACCAACATCCGCGACTATGTGCATGTGGTCGACCTGGCCCATGCCCACCTGCGCGCCCTCGAGTACCTCGAGGCGGGCAACGACTCGACCACCGTCAACTTGGGGACCGGTCGGGGTTCGTCGGTCCTCGAGGTCATCGAGTCGGCCCGCCGGGCCAGCGGCGTGACCATCCCCGTGGAGCTCGCCGAGCGCCGCCCGGGGGACCCGGTGGCCCTGTACGCGGAGACGACCAAAGCCGCCGCGGTGCTGGGGTGGACGGCGAGCTACGGCCTCGACGACATTGTCGCCACCGCCTGGGCGTGGCACTCGAGCCACCCCGACGGTTATCGGTAGGGCGTCGCCCGCGGAGGTGGCACGGGGACCACGAAGGGTTCACGGCGTCGAGGGCGGGGCTCCCAGGCGCCCCGGAGCACAACGGAGCACCCCGGCGTCAGGTCCCGAGACCTGCGGCGGAGACAGCGTCCCCCACCGCGGCGTGGAGGCGGGCGTGCACGGCCACGTTGTCATCCCGGTCGGTGCCGGCGATGACCACCCGGATCCCCGGTCCGCCCTTGACCGCGTCCGCCAGCTGGTCGAGGCCCGACAGGCGGCGGGCGGCCACGCCGTAGGCGCCGGCGACGGCGGCCAGGTCGAGGTGGTGGGGGGTGCCCCAGTACCGTTCGAAGGTGTCGGGGCCCAGCGCGCTGGCCTGGGGCAGGAACGAGAAGATCCCGCCCCCGTTGTTGTCGGCCACCACGACGGTCAGGTCGATGTCCCGGTCCCGGGCCCAGAGCAGGGCGCCGGCGTCGTAGAGGAACGCCAGGTCGCCGAGCAGGGCGACCGTCGGCGCCCTGGAGCCCAGCGCCACCCCGATGGCGGTGGAGACCATCCCGTCGATGCCGTTGGCCCCCCGGTTGGCCACCACCCGCACACCGTGGCGGGGCTGGCCCCACCACTCCACGTCGCGCACCGGCATCGACGACGACGCCACCACCACCGTGCCGTCGGCCACGGCGGCCAGCAGGGTGCGGGCCAGCGCCGGCTCGCTGAGGCCGTCCTGGGCGGCCAGGCCGGCGTCGATAGCCGCCTGGGCGGCAGACTCCAGGCCGGCCCACCGCCGCCC
>JALYVP010000142.1 GCA_030853185.1 Actinomycetota bacterium
ACGTTGACCTGCATGGATACAGAGTTGTATGGACCGGAGCAGCTCCGGCCCAAGCAGCAGGACCCCAAAGTCTTCGTCCTTCGTGACGAATCGTTGCATGTGCCCCTGGCCCTCTCGGCAGGAATCTCGGCGATCGCCGAGATGGCGCGCATGGCTTCGCCCCCGGCCGCAGCCTCATGAGCAGAAGCTCGGTTCTTACCGGGACCACCGATGCACGCCAGCGGAGCTCATCGGCGCTGCTCGCCGTTGAAGGCGTCACCAAGCGCTTCGGACGCCTTCTCGCCAACGACGACGTCACCTTCGAGGTGCGTCCCGGCGAGGTGCACGCCCTGATAGGGGAGAACGGAGCCGGCAAGTCCACGCTCGTAAAGGTCCTCTACGGGATCTATCGCGCCGACGAGGGGCGCATCCTCATTGATGGCCGGCCCCGGGTCGTCTCATCCCCGGCTCAGGCCCGCAGGCTCGGCCTGGGCATGGTTTTCCAGGACCTGCGGCTGGTGCCCGCGCTTACGGTCTGGGAGAACGTCGCCCTCCATGCCGACCGAGGCAGAGGCAACCGGCTGCTTCATCGTCGCCAGATTCAGTCCCGCATTGCTGACGCCGCCACGCGGTGGGGCTTGGCCGTCGATCCCGGCGCGCTGGTCGCGGACCTCTCCGTCGGTGAATGGCAGCGGGTCGAATTGCTCAAGGTGCTCCTCGCCGGCGCGCGAGTGCTCATCCTCGACGAGCCCACCAGCGTCCTCACCCCCCACGAGGTGGACGCCCTCTTCGAGGTGGTCGGCCGTCTTCGCGGTGAGGGAATCGGGATCGTCATCATCACCCACAAGATCCGAGAAGTCCGGGCCATCGCCGACAGGGTGACGGTGCTGCGGGCCGGGAAGGTCGTCGTCGGCGACCGACCAGCGGGCGAGATCTCCGATGAGGAGCTGGTCACCGCCATGGTCGGGGTGAACGTCGAGGTGGCCGGCAACTGCGACCTGGGTGTCACAACCGCGAGTCCGCCGATGCTCGAGCTCTGCGGCCTGTCTCTCGATGGTGTCGGGGAGGGCTCAGGCCTGCGAGGCGTCGATCTGGAAGTGCTAGCGGGTGAAATTCTCGGAGTCGCCGGTGTCGCCGGCAACGGCCAACGCGAACTGGCTGACGTCCTGATCGGCGCGGCCCGTCCCGACAGCGGGGCGGTCCTGGTCGCCGGGGAGGTGGTTCCCGAGAATGATCCTGGCGCGTTCCGACGGGCAGGGGTGTGCTCGGTTGTCGCCGATCCGCTCCAGGAGTTCGTCGTTCCGGGCCTGACCGTGGGCGAACACGCTGCGCTTTGGCAGGCGACCGGCACAGGCAAGACCCGATTCGACTTCGCCGGAGCCATCACCGCGCTCGTCGAACACGATAAGCGCGTCGGCCTGGGGATCGCATCGTCGGATCGCCGGCTCGACCAGCTCTCCGGAGGCAACATCCAGCGGATCGTGCTGAGCCTGGCGTTCGGCCACGGCGGCCGAGTGCTGGTGGCCTCCTACCCGACCCGTGGACTTGACGTGCTCACGACCGAGACCACCCGCAGCCTCCTACTCGACGCCCGCCGGCGGGGGCAGGCGGTGTTGTTGATATCGGAGGATCTCGATGAGCTCGTGGCGCTGTCGGACCGGATCGCGGTTCTGGCTCACGGTCGGGTTGTCGGCGTCGTCGACGGCGGTGACGCCGACCGTCAATCCCTGGGTCGGCTCATGACCGGGAGTCCCGCGTGACCGCGGCGGAGACGGCGTTCGAGCCGGGGACGGAGCGCGTCTCGCCGGAAGCTCCATCGCCGGGCTACGCAGCTTGGCGACACCTCGGCATCCGCCGCCTGGGGATGGCGCTTGGCGCGTACGCAGCAGCGCTTGTGCTCTTCAGCGTGGTCGTAGCCTTGAAGGGCGTTGACCCTCTGAGCGTGTTTCGGACGATGATCGACACCACACTGCTGCGCAGCTCGTCGCTCCAAGAGACGCTTCTGCGGGCCGTACCGATTGCCCTGGCCGCCCTCGCCGTTGCCGTCCCGGCTCGCGCGGGGCTGGTCAACGTCGGTGGCGAAGGGCAACTCATCCTCGGAGCGGTGGGGGCCACAGGTGTCGGCATAGCTGTGGGCGGCAGCGTTCCTGGTCCGTTCACCTGGGTCCTGATGGCGGCCGTGGGAGCGGCGGCCGGGGCCCTGTGGGCGGGCGTGGCGGGGTTCTTGAGAGTGACCGTCGGCGCTAACGAGGCCGTCACCACGCTACTGCTGAACTTCGTGGCGAACGACATCATGTTGTACCTGATCTACCAACCATGGAAGGATCCGCGCGGGTCCGGCCAACCGGAGAGTCGTCAGCTAGCTCACGCCGCGCAGCTCCCGCGACTCTTCGGCAGCCAGCTCAGCGTCGCCGTCATCGTCACCGGCGTTGCGGCGGTCGCCATATGGTGGTTGCTTCGCCATACAAGCTGGGGCTTCGCTCTCCGAGTCGTTGGCGGCAACCCTGAAGCAGGCCGGAGAGCCGGGCTACCGGTCCGACGTTTGCTCGTGTCGTCGATGCTCGTCGGGGGGGCGCTGGCGGGCCTCGGTGGGATGCTGAACCTGGCCGGTCTCGAGCTCAGGCTCCGCCCCGGCATCACCTTGTCGTTCGGCTACGTCGCCTTCCTGGCCAGCTTCCTCGGGCGCCACCAGCCCCCCAAAGTTGTCCTCGCCGCTTTGCTCTTCGGCGCCATAGCCGTGAGCGGCGGCGGCCTGCAGCTCACCTATGGCCTCGACGGGGCGATCGTCGACGTGCTTCTCGCTCTGATCGTCATGGCCCCCCTCGTCTTGGCTAAGACCTGGAGAGGCGCCGCCTCGTGAACGGGATCGAGCAGGCGCTCATCGGAGGGGTGGAGGGCGGGACGGCCATCCTGTTGCCGGCCCTTGGCGAACTCATCGGCGAACGGGCCGGCGTGGTCAACCTGGGTACCGAGGGTTGCATGTTGGCCGGAGCCCTGGCCGCATTCGCCGTGGCCGCCACCACCGGATCGACATGGCTCGGGGTCGGCGTCGGGCTGGTCGCCGGGTCAGCATGTGGGCTGATCCACGCCTGGCTGGTCGTTCGTCGCCACGCAGACCAGTTGGCGAGCGGCCTGGTCGTCTGGTTCCTGGTCCTCGGAGTCACCTCTGTGTTCGGCACGAGCTACATCGGCCAGGTCGCCGCGCCCCTGCCGACCGTGGCCGTGCCGGGTCTCAGCCAGATTCCCTGGGTGGGTCCCATCCTCTTTCGCCACGACCCGCTCGTCTACCTCGGCTACGTCCTTGTTGGCGTCGTGTGGCTGATGCTGTACCGCACTCGGGTAGGTCTGGTCCTCCGAGCTGTCGGCGAGCGCCCCGCAGTCGTGGCCGCCGCCGGCGGCCGTCCCCAACTCGTCCAGACGATGGCCGTCGTGTCGGGCGCAGCCCTGGCGGGAATCGGTGGTGCCCAGCTCTCCGTCGGCTATGTCGACAATTGGTTCAACGACATGACCAATGGCTACGGTTTCGTCGCCGTCGCCGTCGTCCTGTTCGCCGCGTGGCGTCCCGTGCGGGTCCTGGCGGGCGCCTACCTCTTCGGCGTCGCCCTCGCCGGCGCTGCGGTGCTCCAGGCCCATGGAGTGGCTGTCAACCAATACCTCCTCGACGCCACGCCCTACGTCATCACGCTCCTCGCGCTGATCCTGGTTGCCCGCCGGGGGAGCTCCAAGACACCTGAGGCGCTCACCGTTGCTCTCACGAGCGCCGGACTGTGAGCCGAGGTTCAGCCAACCGACCGGTGCCGCCAGCCTCCTCACCCGCTCACCAAGCAAAGGAAGATGATGGATCTGAAAGAGCTACCTCTCACTCATGGTGGGGGCTTCGCCCGCCACGTCCGGACGGGATCGGCGGTTGCTGTGACGGTCGTGCTGTGCGTCATCCTCGCCGCGTGTGGCAGCACCTCCAACACCTCCGCGGGCGCGGCCGGGCCCAAGACCACCGTCGGCTTCATCATGGTCGGCAACCGCAACGACTATGGCTACAACCAGGCCGTTTATACCGCCAGCCAGTCCGTGGCCAAGGACATGGGAACGGTGAAGGTCATCACCGCTGACAACGTCGCCGAGAACAACTCCGTCACTCAGGCGATGCAGTCCATGGCCGACGCCGGTGCAAAGGTCATCTTTGCCACCAGCTACGGGTATTACTCCTATGCGCTGGCGTTCGCTCAGACCCATCCCAACATCATCGTGCTCCATCAGGGCGGCTTCGACAACGCCGCCCCCCCGGGCAATTTTGGGACGTACTGGGGAGAAGCCTTCGAGCCCGTCTCCCTGGGCGGCATGGCCGCCGGGTCGACCACGAAGACCAACAAGCTCGGCTTCGTCTACGCCTTCCCGATTGGCCAGACCATCGACAACATCGACGCTTTCGAGCTCGGCGCCAAGTCGGTCAATCCCAATGCCCAGACCTATCTGGTCAACACGTCCAACTGGTGTGACCCGCTCAAGCAGAAGGAGGCGGCGTCGGCTCTGCTCTCCCAGGGGGCCGACGTGCTCACCCAGCACCAGGACTGCCAGGCCACGGTCATCGAGGCCGCCAAGGTGGCCAGCAAGTATGTCGTCGGTTACCACTACGACGCCCAGAGCCTGGACCCGAGCGGGTGGCTCACCGGTTCGGTCTGGCACTGGACCCCGGTCTACGAGGCGATCATCAAGACGGCGCTGGCTGACAAGTTCACGGGCAGCAAGTACAACGCCAACTGGGTCGGCAGCTTCGCCAACAACGACAACCCCCTCCAGCTGGCATCGTTCGGCAATTCCGTCAGCTCGGCTGCGAGAGCCAAGATCAACACCGAATCCCAGGCGTTGAAGCAGCCCGGAGCCTCCGTCTTCAAGGGTCCCATCACCTGTCAGGACGGCACCATCGTCTTCCCGGCGGGCATGACCCCGACCTACGATCAAATCCAGAAGATCAACTGTCTGGTCAAGGGCGTGGTCGGCACCTTGCCCAAATCGTGACTGATGAGATACCAGTTCTCAAGACCACCACGACCCAACCCGGAGGACCATGATGAGCGGACTCGGCGGCCTCAACAAGAGCCCCAACGGAGTTGTCCTGGGCATGGTGCAGCTGCACCTACCAACGGTTGCCACCCCCGACGACCTCGCGGCCCAGACCGAGCGCATCGTCGAGATGGTTGGGAAGGCTCGACGGAACCTGCCCACAATGGATCTCGTCGTGTTCCCCGAGTACTCGCTCCACGGTCTGTCGATGGATACGAATCCCGAGATCATGTGCACGATGGACGGCCCCGAGGTGGCAGCCATGCGGGCCGCTTGCCAGCGCCACGTCATATGGGGCTGCTTCTCCATCATGGAGCGCAACCCGGAGGGCAGCCCATATAACACCGGGATCATCGTCGATGACCGCGGCGAGGTTCGCCTGTACTACCGGAAGCTTCATCCCTGGGTACCCGTCGAGCCTTGGGAACCGGGCAATGTCGGAGTACCCGTCTGCGAAGGTCCCAACGGGAGCACCTTGGGCCTGATCATCTGCCACGACGGCATGTTCCCTGAGATGGCACGGGAGAGCGCCTATCGCGGCGCGGAGATCATGCTCCGAACGGCAGGGTACACGGCGCCCATTCGCCATTCGTGGCGAGTCACCAACCAAGCAAACGCGTTCTGCAATCTGATGGTCACCGCCTCCGTCTGCCTGTCAGGCTCCGACGGCATTTTCGATTCCATGGGGGAGGCGATGATCGTCAACTTCGACGGGGTGTCGATAGCCAAGGGCGCTAGCCGCCCTGACGAGATCATCACCGCCGAGGTAAGACCAGATCTCGTGCGAGAGGCTCGTCGACTCTGGGCGGTGGAGAACAACATCTACCAACTCGGCCACCGGGGTTTCGTTGCGGTCAAGGGGGGAGCCACCGACTGCCCGTACACCTACATGAGAGACTTGGTCGCTGGACAATACCGGCTGCCCTGGGAGGACCAGGTGGTGCACACCGATGGAAGCGCCTACGGCTTCGCACCCCCCACCCACGGATACGTGGGAGAACTCGGGGGGCGACCTGCTTGATCGCCGATCACCGTAGCTGACGCCGGAGTCGCGAAGCAGGCGCACCGGCGTGATCCCTCGTCGCTGTTTGGAACGGTCCTGCCGACCACCGAGGTAGAGGTCCGTGGCTGGGAGCGTGATGATGCTGATTTCGGCTTGCGCAACCAGATCGATGACCGGCCTGGCCTGTTCCGGCGTGAGGGAGGCAAGGCTGGTGACGTGTCCGAGCGACACTCGCCCCTGAAAGCCCGTGGCCAGGGTCTTCTCGGCGATGTAGCCAAGAGTGGCGAAGCGTGGGTCCGAGGTGTCGTCGGCGAAGTCAGCATGCATATCAACGGGGGCGTCGAAGTGCTGGGCCAACTCGAAGACCACATCGATGTGCCGCTTGGTGTCCTCCGCCGACGCCTCGTTGTACGGACACCCACCGACGACCGACGCTCCGGCGAGCATTGCCTCATCCATGAGCGCCAGGACCCTTGGGGACCGGATGATGCCTTCTTGAGGAAAGGCCACAACTTGGAGGTCGAGGAGGTGCCGATAATCCTGGGCGAGCATGAGGGCTGTCTCCACCCCCATCAGGCCCTGGATGTTGTCGACGTCTGGCTGAGCACGAGCAGCGACGGTCCCGTGGCGCAGGGCCATGTCGAGCACCATCCGAGAGCGCTCCACGACGTCCTGTCGCTCCTGCTCCGCCTTGAGTCGGCCCGTGACTCGACTCGGATCGCCTCATTGAGGGTGCCATCCCGGGCTGGATGACGGCGATAGAGGAACGTCTTGTCGAGGTGCAGATGCGGTTCGAGGGAAGCCGGGCAAGACTGCCCTCCGCTTTACGTCGATCACCCGGCTCGCGTCTCCTTGGATGTGGGGCTCGACACCGATGATGCGTGGCCGCGAATAGCGATGTCGACAACATCTCGGTCGTCGCTGACCCGGGCGCCCTTCAGCAACAGATCGATGACAGGTGCTGTCATGCTCGGGCGGTCCCTACTGGAGCATTGAGCAACAGGATGGTCACCATGGTGAAACAGGCAAGATACAGTGAGAACGTAGCGTGACCAGAGTGGAGACAAGTCAGTTTTGCGCTGGTCCTGGGCCGCACCTCACGGGCAAGGTGACCGGGCTCGAGATCTTGGTCCTGGCCGCTTGAACGATGCGTGGTCCCCGTCTCTTCCCTCAGGTCAACGCTGACCCGTACCCGTGGCCCTACGACGGTAGCTTCAGCTCGCAGCGAACCGCCCTCCTCTGCATCGACTGGCAGGCCGATTTCTGCGGTGAGGGGGGCTACGTCGATGCCATGGGCTATGACCTCTCCCTGACCCGGGCCGGGATCGAGCCGGCGGCGGCCGTGCTCGCTGCCGCCCGCCACAGTGGCCTGAGGGTGATTCACACCCGAGAGGGCCACCGGCCGGACTTGTCGGATTGCCCATCGAACAAGCTGTGGCGGTCCAGGCGGATGGGGGCCGGCATCGGGGACCCGGGACCATGCGGACGGATCCTGACGCGCGGTGAACCAGGCTGGGACATCGTCCCCGAGCTCTACCCGGCCGAGGGTGAATGGATCATCGACAAGCCCGGAAAGGGCTCGTTCTACGCCACGGACCTTGACCTTCGGCTACGGAACGCCGGCATCTCACACCTCATCGTCACCGGCATAACAACCGACGTTTGTGTCCACACCACGATCCGCGATGCCAACGACCGGGGCTACGAGTGCCTGCTCCTTGAGGACTGCACGGGTGCCACTGACTACGGCAACTACCTGGCGGCCCTCGAGATGGTCAAGATGCAGGGGGGGATCTTCGGTGCTGTCGCACACTCGTCGGAACTGCTGGCAGCCCTCACCCTCGGCCGCGGGTCCGCCTCGACCGAGGCCGCCGGGATCGCTATCACGAGCCCATGATCACTGCCGTCGCATGTGCAGCCTGGGATGACTCCCCCTCATCGCAGGTGCGGAAGCTGCGCTCGGCTGCTGCGAGGTTCGGGTGTGGTGGGCCGTTCAGCGCGTCCTTCTCGCTTTGGGCTGGTCACCGACGGACCTTGTCGGGATCTTCCAGCGGATGAGCGAGCGTTGGAGGCGGGTGCCGAGGTGATCGCTTTGCTGCGTACATGGCCGAGTCAGCTCTGTGCATCAGTGTGGTGGCGGTGTCGGACGCGGTCAAAGTTGCCACCCCAGCAGAGAACGGCTGGGTTTCGCTGTGCCGCAGACGTGCCACCAGTTGGATGGCTGCGTCGCCTTCGGTGTCGGGAAGCAGAATGACGAACTCGTCGCCGCCGTAGCGGGCGAGGAGGTCTCGGTCTCTGAGGACTTCGCGCCACTGGCGGGCGATCTCAGCCAACGCGGCGTCGCCGGCGGCGTGGCCGAGTCTGTCGTTGAGGGCTTTGAAGCCGTCGAGGTCGACCATCGCCACCGAGAGACGCCCGCCTCGGCGCCGGATCCGCCCGATCTCGCGTTCGAGGAGGTAGTCGAGGCCTTGACGGTTCGCTAACCCGGTCAGGGTGTCGGTCATCGCTACCCGCCAGAGTTGAGCGCGCACCCTCCAGATCACCGACCCCACCGCCGTGGAGGTGGCCATGACCAGGAGCCACTCTGCAGGCGCGGCACCATCAGCGTTGAGACCAAGCACGACACCGGCAGCCAAGCCGGCGCCGAGCAGATAGCCGACCGCCACACCGCGAGCGAAGAACC
>JALYVP010000450.1 GCA_030853185.1 Actinomycetota bacterium
CACATCACCGGAGAGCAGCTTCAGGGCACTGGCAGACTCCCGGGTGCCAGTCACCGCCAACACCAGGACGGCACCAAGCACCGCAGCCATAGCGCCGGCTAACGCCACCCGCCTCGTTGACTGCCGCCTGCGCACTGCCGCCATCACTCTCCTGGGTGCACCGGTCCGTTGCCGGACGATCTGTCTACCGCCAGTCTGCCAGAGCGACGCGACGCCGAGGTTGGGGGACCGCCCCGGGCCGAGCGGTGCTTCGCCCACCCCTGATCGCCGTGGTAGAACCAAGTCCGGCGTCCGAGGCGGAGGAGCGAGCATGCCCGACGGACGACCCCGTGGCCCCGCCTCCCGCCGGACCTCCCCGCCGCGCCATGCCCGGCCCCGGGCCACCCTCCGCCAGTACCGCTTGCGCCGCACGGCGGCCATCGGGGCGGCCGTGGTGCTGGTCGTCGTGATCGCGGTCGTCGCCCACGCCGCGTCTGGCCCGCACGCTTCGGTCGCTCACCTCCGGGCCCGGAGCGCCCGGGCGCCCCAGGCGGTGGCCAAGGGCGGCAGCGGTCGTCCGGCCGTGTCACCCCCTGCGGGAACCCACGTCGCCCCTCAGGGCGTGGTTGCATCCTGGGTCCAGGCCGAGAACGCCAAGCCGGGGACCCGGGACTGGGTCGTGACCAAACCGGCGACCAACCATCAGATCGAGGGCTATGCCGACCAGGTGAGCATCGATGCCGGGGGCCACCTGGCGCTGTATGTCTCCACGTCGGCGCCGAGCTACCAGGTCATGGCCTACCGGATGGGCTATTACGGCGGGTCCCAGGGCCGTCTGGTGTGGACTTCGCCGACGACGCCGGGCAAGATGCAGCCGGGGTGCCCGGTCGACACCGCCACTCGCACGGTGCAATGCCAGTGGACGGATCCTCTTCAGGTCCAGACCGGCGTCGCCGGGTGGCCCCAGGGCGACTACCTGTTCAAGCTGACCTCGAGCGACGGCTACCAGTCGTACGTGCCCCTCACCATCCGGGACGACACCAGCCACTCCGCCTACCTCATCAACAACAGCGTGACAGATTGGCAGGCCTACAACGAGTACGGCCATTACAGCCTGTACACCGGTCCGACACGCTCGGGTGGCATGGCTCTGGCGGACCGGGCCTACACCGTGTCGTTCGACCGGCCCTACGACTTCACCGAGGGCGACGGGTCCGGTTCGGCTGACTTCTCCAACGAGGAGCTGAGGATGGTGTCGGCAGCGGAGTCGCTGGGCCTCGACGTCAGCTACGCGACCGATGTCGACCTCGACGTCCGCCCGGCGATGGTCCTCCAGCACCGCGCCTTCGTGGCCTTGGGCCACGACGAGTACTACTCGCTTGCCATGCGCAACGGTCTGCAGGCGGCCCGCGACGCCGGGGTCAACCTGTTGTTCATGGGCGCCAACTCCGTCTATCGCCACATCCGCCTCCAGCCTTCGCCACTCGGACACGACCGCCAGGAGGTGGACTACAAGGACGCATCGCTCGACCCGGTGAAGGACCCGGCCCAGGCCACGCCGGCGGCGTGGAGGGCCCCGCCCAACAACGACCCGGAGAGCTCCCTGCTCGGTGAGATGTGGCGATGTGACCCGGTCAACGGCGACATGGTGATCATCGACCCCAGCAACTGGATCATGGCCGGGACCGGGCTGGCGGCCGGCGCCAAGATCACCGGGGCCATCTCTGCGGAGTACGACAGCTACCGGGCCGCCGACCCGGGTCCGAAGAACGTGGAGATCGTGGGCCGCTCCCCCATCACCTGTGTGGGGAGGTTCGACCACGCCGACACCACCTACTACACGGCTCCGTCCGGTGCGGGCGTCTTCGACAGCGGCAGCATCGGTTTCATCGCCGGGCTCGTCACCGACCCGCAACCGGGCACGCCGGCGGCGTACGTGACCACCATGACGAAGAACCTTCTGGCCACCTTCGGCCAGGGTCCCGCCGGCCGGACCCACCCCTCGGTGCCCAACGCCTCCGCCTACCCGGGCGGCTGACCGTTCAGGGCCGATGAGAGGCGAGGGCTCGCAGACCCAACCGGTCGAGGTGCTCCATCAGCAGGTGGGGATGGCGGTAGACCCAGTCGTGGTCGACGGGGTGGCGGTTACGACCGTGGACGACCGTGAAGTCGGCTCCCAGATCCCGGGCGAACGCCTTACCATCCGACCGCGACAGCAGGCTGTCGCGG
>JALYVP010000451.1 GCA_030853185.1 Actinomycetota bacterium
GTAGTCAGACGTGGCCTCGAGGACGACCCGCTCGATCCCCATCTCGAAGAGCTCGTCAGCCAGGGCCATGATGGCGTTGGTCGTCGCGCTGACCTCGAAGACCCTGCTCAACGCGCCGCCCCGGGACCGAGCGGTGCGCCAGGCGCACACAGACCTTGCCGGTCGCCTTCGCCACGTCGATCGCGGCGACCCGCTCGAGGCGCTCCTCGTCGTCCTGCTCGTCAATCTCGTCCACGTTGTTGCCCATAGCATCCTCCTTGTCGCACAATGGATAGGTGAGCAGCCCCGGGGGCTCGGTAGGGAACCGAAATTCTGAACCGCGTGCTCGTGGCACAATGAGCGACCCTCCAGGGTCGGGCCCCGGCGCCAGACTGACCGACGGCCTCGAAGGCCAAGGAAACGACGGCGTCACGGGGCTGCCCACACCATTTTCACGTCCTCGTGACGTCACCGCCAGGGGACATGGGGACTGACCGGAAAATGACAACCGTGAGATGAGCGCGGCGGTCCGGCCCCTCGGGGTTGGGGTTGCGGGACGGTGTCCCGCTCGGGGCGTCGGCCCGAATGGTGTCGGGTCGGGTCGACGGCGTTGTGGTGGTGGTGGTCGGTGAGGGCTGCTGTTCAGGCTGCGGCCGGGGTGAGGGTGACGGTGTGGCCGAGGGATTGGAGCTGGTGGACGAGGTTGCGGGTGCGTCGGGTCTTGTCGAGTCGGCGGTCGTAGTAGTCGGCGCCGAGGTCGTGGTAGGTGGCGGTGGGGTCGGCCAGGAGGTGGAAGATGATCGTCAGGATTGATCGTTCCAGGGCGGCGAGGGCTTTGGCTTTGGGCATCCGTTTGGCCAGGCGGCGGTAGCGGGCCCCGAGGAACGTGTCGGTCTTCGATGCGCTCATGGCCATCTGATGTAGGGCCCCTTTGAGGTAGGGGTTGCCTTTGCCGGTGGTGGCTTTGCCGGTCTTGCGGCCCGATTGCACGCTGCGAGGCGACGCTTTGGCCCATGACGCCAGGCGGGCGGCGGTGCCAAAGACGTCCATGTCCAGGCCGATCTCGCCGATGACGGCCCGGGCGGTGTCGGGCCCGGCGCCGGGCAGAGCGGAGATCCGTTCGGTCGCGCTGTCCAAGCCGGCAGGGGCCGTGACGATCTCGCCGGTCGCCGCGTCGACCGTCGGGCTGGCGGGGACCGCTGCGATGGCTTGGTCCAACAGGGCGGTGACCTCGTCGATGCGCCGGGCCAGGTCGTCGGCCTGGTCGAGGAGCAGTCGGGCCAGACGGGCGTGATGGTCACTGAAACGGCCGTCGGCGGCTTCGGCCAGCGCCGAGACCCGGACCCGGGCCCGGCCCTTGGCCAGACCGGCCAGGACCTCTGGGTCGCGTTCGCCGACGATGAGCGCCTCGATCATGGCCCGACCCGACACCCCGTGAATATCGGACAGGATCGACCCGATCTTGATCAGGGCGTCCTCGAGGAGCTTCTCGACCCGCTGCTTGACCCGGGTCCGGTCACCGACGAGATCGAAACGGGCCCGGGCCAGGTCCCGGACGTGGCGCATCGCCTCGTCGGGCACGAAACTGGCCGAGACCATGGAACGCTCGGCCAGCTTGGCCAGCCACACCGCGTCGAGCTTGTCGGTCTTGGGTCGACCCGGCACGTTCTTGACCTGGCGGGCATTCACCAGCCACACCTCGAGCCCGGCGCCCTCCAAGATGTAGAAGAACGATCGCCAATAATCCGACGTCGACTCCAACACGACCCGCTCGATCCTGTTGCCGACGAGATGGTCGGCGAGTTCGAGCAGTCCTTTGGTGGTCGCTTTGACCTCCCACACCTTCGTCACCCGTCTGCCCGCGACGGTCTCATGAGGGACCCGGGTACAGACCATCCCTGTCGCCTTGGCCACATCGATCGCGGCGACACGTTCCACGACCTGTTGGCTCTCGTCGACAACGACTTCTATCGGTTGTTGCACTGTCCTCTCCTCACGTGGGGTAGGTTCTCGATGTGGGCCTGCCCGGGGGTCCGGTAGGAACCAAAAATCTGACCGGCGTGCTCGAAGCGACAATGCGCGACCCTTCAACAAGGGGCCCCAACGCCAGACTAGCGACGGCCTCAAAAGGCCAAGGAAACGACGGCGTCGGCGGGCAGGCCCACCCCCATTTTCGCCCATGGGCGACGTCCCCGCCAGGGGACCCTGGGACTAGCGGGGGACCG
>JALYVP010000452.1 GCA_030853185.1 Actinomycetota bacterium
GGCCGGTGCTGCGCTGGCTCCGGCCGCCGGTGCGGCCACCGCCGGCGCTGCGACCGGGCCGCCGCCCACCGTCGGCTACCACACCCAGAGCGTGTCCATCCCGGTCTCGGTGGGTCCCGCCGGGTCCACTCACTGCACTGTCGTCGGGGAGCTGTTCGTCCCCGACGACGCCGGCGCCGGCCATCAGGTGCCGTCGATCCTCACCACCAACGGGTTCGGGGGCAGCTACACCGACCAGGAGGCGCTCGCCGGCTTCTTCGCCGCTCGCGACTACGAGGTGCTCACCTACTCGGGCCTGGGCTTCGGCGGCAGCGGGTGCAACATCGAGCTGGACAGCCCGGCCTACGACGGCCGGGCCGCGTCGGAGCTGGTGTCCTGGTTGGGCAACCGTAGCGAGGTGCTCAGCGACGGGCCCGACGATCCCCGGGTGGGGATGGTCGGCGGTTCCTATGGCGGAGCGGTGCAGCTGGCCGCCTCGTCGATCGACCCCAGGATCGACGCCATCGTGCCCATCATCACCTGGAACGACCTGGCGTACTCCCTGGGCCCGAGCAACGACGCCACGAACTTCGTCCACACCGACACCCCCCCGGGGATCCTGAAGTACCAGTGGACGGCGTTCTTCTTCGGTGAAGGGTTGACCGAACCGCTCCAGCACGCCACCGCCACCCCGTTCCCGCCGTCGAGCTGCCCCGGCTTCGACCCTGCCGTGTGCCCCGAGCTGGCCCAGTCAGCCGCTTTTGGCTACCCCTCGCCGCAGACGGTCGCCACCCTCCGCGCTGCGTCGATGGTCACCTACGGCTCGAAGGTGCACGCTCCCACCTTGTTGATGCAGGGCGAGAACGACACCCTGTTCAACATCAATGAGGCGGTGGCCAACGACAAGCAGCTCCAGGCCAACGGGACCCCGGTGAAGCTGGTTCTGCAGAGCTGGGGGCACTCGGGCCTCACCCCCGCCCCCGGCGAGGTCGACTACACCGATGCGGCCAAGGGCTACGAGACCCAGCTGATCGCCGACTGGTTCGCCAAGTACCTGGGCCACCAGAGCGTCTCCACCGGGCCCGCCGTCGAGTACTACCGGGACTGGGTCCCGACCCCGCCCGGGGCATCCGCCGAGACGTCATACGGGACGGCCACCTCGTGGCCGGTGGGCGCCACCGAGGCGCTGCACCTGTCGGGGGACGGCACCCTCACGGCAACCCCTGGTGCGGTGACCACTGGGAGCCGGTCGTTCCTCAACCCGCCGGGCGGTCTGGGGGGGAGCTACTCGGAGACCTCCGCCATCGGGAACTCGGTTCCGGGGTTGTCCAGCATCCCGCCGAGTGATGTGCCCGGCACGGTGACCACGTTCGAGACGACACCCTTGCCGGCAGCGCTCGATTCGGTGGGGGTGCCCACCGCCACCTTCACCCTCCACTCGCTCGTCCCGGCCGGGTCGTCATCCGCCACCGACCCGGCGTTGTTCGCCAAGATCTACGACGTGGCGCCCAACGGCACCGTCACCCTCGTCAACCGCCTGGTCTCACCGATCCGGGTGGCGGACCTGAGCAAACCGGTGTCGGTGACGCTCCCCGGCGTCGCTCACCGCTACGCGGCCGGGGACCGCATCGAGCTGGTCCTGGCCGCCACGGACGACGCCTACCTGGGCAACCGGGCGCCGAACGTCCTGACGGTCGCCATCGACCCGGCCCATCCGGGGACCCTGAACCTGCCGGTGGTGGCGGCCGCCGACGAGACCCAGGGGGGCCGGTCGACCCCGGCCCGCTGAGCCGGGCCCCGGCCGGGCCGGGTCCTCTTCGCAGCTTTTCAGGTCTCCTGGAGTGTGCTTGTCACAGCGATAGGGCAGACTCGTACCCGTGAGCACAACGACGACCCAGAAGGCGTTTCGTCACATCGGCAAGGAGTATGGCGCTCCCGGTGGTGGGATCTCCGCGTTCGGCGGTGCGCCGGACAAGGCTCCCACCCGCCGCCCGCCGCCCTCGGCCTGGGGCGCACCCGCCGGCGGCCCCTTCGGCCAGGGGACCATCCCCCAGCCCGGCGGTCCCGGTGGCCTTCCTCCCGTCGATGACCCCAAGCGGTACGGCGGGGGCGGCTCCGGGCCGCAAGGGGCGCCCACGGAGCCCTTCCAGGCCAAGCGGGCCTACGACAAGCTGCTCACCCTCACCTTCATCACCGTCGCCACCGGTGTCGTCGGCTACCTGGC
>JALYVP010000453.1 GCA_030853185.1 Actinomycetota bacterium
CTAGTGGCCTATAGTAGCGCCGTGGGCCTCACGGGTGCAGGGCGCAAAGCTGGGGTTATCGCCATGTGGCGTGGCACTTCTAGTGGCTTCTAGGCCCAACCCGTATCATCCCGGGTTCGGTGTCGATCCCCCCGCCCTTGCCGGACGCGATGACCAGATCGCGGCCACGCTGGCTGGTTTGAGGGCAGGGTCGCAGGCCCCCGGGTTCTGCCAGGCTCTGCTCGGCGACCGGGGGGTCGGCAAGACGGTGCTGCTCAACGAGATCGAGCGCCGTTGCCGCTCCGAGATGGGCTGGCCCGTGGTCACCCATCAGGCCACCCCCGGCGGGGATCTGGTCGCCTCGATCGCCGAGAAGCTCCCCTCCGCGCTGCGTCGCTCATGGAGTCGGGCCGGTCGGCTCGTCCGGGACCTCGACAAGGAGATCACGCTTAGCGCCAACCTTGGTGTGCTGCGAGCCGAGGCCAAGATGAACCGTCCGGCCGGCCGGGGCCAGCCCGCCGATCTCCTCGAGCGCCTGCTGCGTACGGCGGGCGAGTTCGCGGCCAAGCGGCGAAGCGGGATCCTGGTCACGATCGACGAGGCCCACGTCATCGAGCGTATGCCCGATCTTGCCGCTCTCGGCGCCGCCATGCAGCTCGTCGTCCGCCGTGCCCGCCTCCCGGTGGCGGTGATACTGGCCGGGCTCCCCCAGCTGCGGGCCCAGGTGCACGGGATCGGCACCTTCTTGGAGCGGATCGATACCACCGAGATCGGCTCCCTCGGCCCTGACGCCACCCGTTACGCCCTGATCCAGCCCGCCGCCGAGCTCGGGGTCTCGTTTGACGCCGCCGCTCTCGACATCCTCGTCACCGCCTCCGGGGGCTACCCCTACCTGGTCCAGGTCCTCGGCTACGAGACCTGGCAGGCCGCTGCGGGCGCAGTCCGGCTCACCACCAGCCACGCCCAGGCGGGGCGGGCCGCCGGCCTGGAGCGGATGGGGGCACTGTTCAAGACCCGCTGGGATCAGCTCAGCGACCTCGAACAGGGCTACATCACTGCCATCGTCCACTACGACCAGACCCCCGTCCCCGTCGCCGCGGTGGCCACCGCGCTGCGGCGCACCACCCAGCAGCTGTCCACCACCCGGGCTGCGCTGATTGAAGGGCATCGGCTGGTTGTCAGCCCCCGCTACGGGCATGTTCAGCTGGCCCTGGCAGGCTTCGGGCTGTGGGTGCGGGGTTTAGGCGATGACCCAGATCGCCACCCCGGCACCAAACGCGAGCCACGAACCGAGCGGTAGAGGGGCGTCGCGGGCGAGCCGGCCCAGGCCGATCAGGGTGACCGATACGACAGCGGCGGCAACGAAACCGACGATCAGGCCGAGCTCGACGGTCCCCAGCCCCCACCATCCCAGCGCAGAGCCGACCACGCCGGCGAGGCGGACATCGCCGAAAGCTATGGCCTTGGGGGCGATCAGGGTCACCGCGGCGAAGACAACGAACAGTCCGCCGCCGGCGGCGACGGCACGGTCGAGCGGTGCGTAATGGTGGTGAACGGCCACTGCGACCGCCATCCCTACCAGCCCGGCCGCCCACGTCGGATACACGACCCGTTTGGGCAGCAGCCGCCAGCGGGCGTCCACCAGTCCCGCCGCGCTCAGGCCCACCCCCAAAGCCAGGAAGGCGACCAGGACCAATCCCGGCCCGATCCGTGCCCCGGTGAGACCGCACGCCACGATCGGCACGATCACCCCAGCGGGCCGCTGCCAGGCGGTTGAGGCCTTCACCCCGGCGGATGTCGGGGCTGTCGTCGAGGTGTGGATCGGTGGTCTGGCCATGACCGCCAGCGTCAAGGGCACCGCGCCAGCCCCGACTGCGAGCCCGATCCCCCCGCCGACCGCGCTGAACACCGGCTCTTAGCTGCCCTCGGCCCTGGCCGCGATGTCCCGGTCCAGCGCGGCACCGACCTCGTCGACGGTCACCCCCAGAATCGGGGCGAGGCGCTCGGCGACCGCCGGGCGCAGAGGCCGGCCCCCGGTGGTGATCATGCTCAGGTACGAAAGCGAGATCCCCGCCCCCTCTGCCAACCTCGAGTTGGACACTCCGGCGCGCATCCGCAGGTCCGAGAACGTGGCCTCGGCGTCCGACGCGGTGGTGGTCAGCTCGAGCGGATCGACGCCGAGGGCCTCGGCGAGCGCCGCCAGGCGGGGCGGTGACGGCACTCG
>JALYVP010000143.1:0-4109 GCA_030853185.1 Actinomycetota bacterium
ACCCTTCGCTGCAGCTCCGCTCGGGTCTTGTCGTCCAGCATGATCGGCGCCGCCTTGAATGGCATGGTTTGGGCCCCCTTCGTCAGGGACAAACTACACGCGTGGCATTCGAGGATTCCAGCACTAGAGGGCAGCCCGGAGAGTCGGCCGCCGTCGCAAGAGCACTGCTGACCGTGGCCGGGTCAACCATCCGGGTCAGCGGCAGGAGGTCCTCGACGGGGCATCGCTGCCACCAGACGGCCCAGCCGGACCGCCGTCAGCGAGGCCCCCGCAGCCATGCGGTCACCTGCGAAGCCGAAACTCGCTTGGTGGTCGACGCGTCGAACGTCGGACTCTACAGCCCATCAGCAAGACAGCCCCGACCGCGAGTAGGACAACCGGAAGCTCCCAAACGGTGGCGAGCTTGACGACCGATGCAGCCAGCCGGACTCCGAAGCTCCGGCTGGGCGCCTGCGATACCTGGTTCGCAGCCGGATCGCAGGGGGAGGACAAACACGCCCCATCCCGGATTTGGGACCTCTTCAGCGGTAGGTCGAATGTGACGACCCTGCTCTCGAAAGCGATACCGCCATGACAGATAGTTGCTCGCCGCACCAGGTCGACGTAGAAGGTGACCACGACGCCGCCCGGCTCGTAACGCACCGCTGGCCCATCGGGCCGCTCGCACGTGTCGAAAGTCCACGTGAACTGAGCGGCGGTAGGTGATAACTGCTCGGCGTGCTGCCAAGGCACCGCCACGCCGCGGTGCCGGGCTGAGAGACCTGGGGCACTGAGAGCCCACGCTGCGGCTGCGGCGCCTGCCAGGATAGCAACGAGGGTCAACGATGCTCGGCGATACCGATGGTAGGTCCCTGCATCGCCGCGTCCTGTAGCCACTGGGCGCTCGTGAGACCCACCGCCACGAAGAGGTCGCCCCATCAGACTTATGGGCCTGGCAGCGTGGTTTGAGGCACCGTCGGCTGCCTGAGGATCGTCGTGGCGCTGCTGGGGCCGTTGGAACAGTGGTATGGCGGATGGGAGTCGATAGCGGGCTTCACCAGGAAGGAGCAGGGGCGACCATTGTCTTTGTGCACCAAGAAGGCGACGAGAAGGGCAGCTACGACAGCGAAACCTGCGAGCACCGCCCAACCTCGTCGAACACCCCTGCGGGTCAACCGAGCTAGCTCGGAGGTGTCCCCGGTGTTGGCGACCACGGCCCCACGTTACATTCGCAAAACGGCCTGGGTGACCCTTCGCCTCGCCCTCCACCGCTCCAAGTGCAGGCGCTCCAACCGGCCCGTGACCTGGAGTGGCGCCATCAGCCATGGCAACGGGACAATGGGCATGTGTCCCTTCCTGGCCCTCACTCTCCGTTGGAGCAGTCGCGGTTCAGCGTCCCCTTGCTGCGCGACCCACCGGAGGCGATGCGAGCGCTCTACGCCCGTTACGGCCCGGTCGTCGGGTTCGGCTATCGGCCGTTCCACTACGTGGCCCTCTTCGGTGTCGACGCCAACCGCTACCTGCTGGCAGGGAACCCCGGCAACTTCCGGTGGCGGGAGGCCCTGTCGTTCCTGATCCCTGTCGTTGGCGACACCGCTCTGGTGGTGAGCGACGGCGACAAGCATCAGCGCCGACGACGGCTGGTCCAGCCCGCGTTCGGCGTTCGCAGCATCGGCCGGTACCTCCCGATCATGGCGGCCGAAGCCGACCGTGAGCTGGACCGGTGGCAGACCGGCGAGACCGTCGACGCCTTCTCCTGCCTGCGTCGGGCGGTCCGACGGATCGCGGTGCGCAGCCTCTTCGGTGACTCGCTCGGGTCCCGCTCCGACGAGCTGGGCGACTCGCTCGGGGCGGCCATCGCCTTCGTCAACCGGCCCGTGGGGCTTCAGGTCAAGGTCGACCTGCCGTGGACGGCGTGGCATCGGGCCAGGGCAGCCCGTGATGGTGCTGACGGGATCGTCAACGCCGAGGTCGCCCGCCGACGGGCAGCAGGACCTGGTTGTGCCGACCTCCTCGACACCCTGCTCGCCGCAACCGACGACGAGGGTCTGGAGTTGAGTGACACCGAGGTCCGGGACCAGGTGGTAAGCCTGATCGCCGCCGGGTACGACACGACCAGCGCCGCGGCCGGGTGGGCGGTTCACGAGTTGCTCGTCAACGATGGAGAGTGGGACCGAGCGGCCGACGAGGTTGCCCGGGTGGTCGGCGACGAGGCGCTCACCGTCGAGCACCTCCAGCGTCTGTCCCACCTGGATCATGTGGTCAACGAGACGTTGCGGCTGTGGCCGCCCGGCTTCGTCAGCGCCCGCAAGGCCGTTGATGACTTCGAGTTCGCTGGTCACCGCGTGCCGGGCGGGACGATGGTCCTGTACTCGCCCTACGTCACCCACCGCCAAGAAGACTTTTGGCCAGACCCGGACCGCTTCGTGCCCGACCGGTGGGCCGGCGCCGAGCCTGACCCGTACCAGTTCGTGCCCTTCGGCGGCGGCTACCGCCGCTGCCTCGGCTTCGCCTTCGCCACCCAAGAGCTCAAGGTGCTGCTCGTACAGTTCCTCCGCCGGGCCACGGTCACCGCTCTGCGACCGACTGCCCGGCCGACAGGATGGGCGGCTTTGCACCCCAAGGGTGGCGTCCCGGTCCGAGTCGAGCACATCGAGCCGTCTCGCCCGTCGCTGGCGATCCCCACCTGATCCGGCGCGGGTGGGGATCAGATCTTCCGCTCGGTGACCGAGCATGTCGGCCTCGCTGCGGGGATCGTCCTCAGCGCCGACCCGACCTGGGCTGGCCCGCACGACACTTTCGCTCTCGCCGCCCACGCCATGGCCAGTCACGGACTCGGCTACCGACTCTCCAGCGCGACCGTGCTCCACTTCTTCGGAATCGAATCAGCTACGACGGCGCACAGGACCAGGACCGCAAAGCCGAGGAGTGCGAGCGGCTCCTTGCCACGATCACCGGCCTGCCTAGCGCCCTCCGCTGTCACCGGCCAGAGTGGCTCGGACGACGCACCACGTCCCCCAGGGACCGAGAGCGTCCCCAAGCTGCTCCGAGTAGCCAGTAACTCCCGCCGAACGTTTAGCCCTTTCGGGTGGTCATAGGGGAAGCCGCATGAACTCCATCTCGTAGTCTTCGTAGTCCCGGAAGGGTGCCGTTTGCTCGAAACCGAAGCTCTTGTAGAGGCGGATAGCACCACAGCGTTGCGGCATCACGTCAAGCACCACTGCGTTGTAACCGAGAGTCCGAGCTACATCGAGAAGGCCGCCCGTGAGAGCCCGCCCGATGCCTCGGCCTTGCGAGCCCGGTCGGACGTACAGCCGCTTGATCTCCGCCTGGGTGTCGTCGAAGGGGACCAGCAGTCCGGCACCTGCCAACTCGTCTTCGCCTTCGCCGGTGACGCAGAGCATGGCCTCCCCGCTGGGCGGTGCCGCCAACCCTGGAAGACCTCGAAGTTCCTGCTCGAAAGAGCCAGGCAGCAGCGTTGGCGGACCACCGTGGCCGGCCCATGCATCCGGCAGAAGAAGGTACTCCTGGGTAAGAGCAGCCAGGCCCAGCAAGTACCCCGGCGCGGAACTCAGAGCTTCTAGTCTCCACGAGCGACCTGGTTGTCTCAAGGGAAGGGTGTTGTGCCGTCGAGGTTGATCCTGACGGTGGTTGTCGTCGTCGCCGTGGACCGGAAGATGATCCCGTCAAGCCGACCGACGAGGCCGTTGGCCTGGTCAATGGTGTGCCGGCGTTTCAGTCCGTCATCGTCGTCATCGAGGGTCGCGATTCCGGTCCTCCAGTGGCGCCCGACCTTGACTCGACACGATGGGTCCGCCCCCAGGTTGGCGACGTAGGCACAGCGGCGACCGTGCTCAGCGACGATCCAGAAGACTTCACCGTCGAGCCCGTTGCCGACCGGAGTGAGCCGTCGCTTCCCGGTGCGCCGACCTGTCGTCTCAAGAAGAGCGAAGGCTCGTGGCGCCAGACCGACAAGCAGGAAGGTGCGCATCAACGGGTTGGAGACGTATTTCTCTAGCGGCCTCCACAGCCGACGGCGGGTCTCCGGCTTCACGGCCAATGAGTCTTCCAGTCCGCCCGTCTTCGCCACCAGATGGCACCACCGAACCACGCCAGGGCTGTCCCCCGGC
>JALYVP010000143.1:4119-8699 GCA_030853185.1 Actinomycetota bacterium
GTTTCGGACAACCCGCTCCAGGCCGTCTTGCTGCGCCCGCCGTGCCCTCCACGTCTCGCCGACCAGCCCCTGATCCTTCGCTCTCGCGCTCGGCCACACTTCGAGCCGTGCGGCTGAGGAGCCCCATCCGACCTCGCCGGTGGGCTCAGGGCAGCCCGGAGGCGGCAGCCGCGCTGGCGAGGGCGTCGGTGCTGACCGTGGCCGGGTCCACCTTGCGGGTCAGCCGCAGGCGGTCCTCGACCGGGCATCGCTGCCACGAGACCGGTCCGACCCGGACGGCCATCAGCGAGGCCCAGTGCCACCATGTCGTGTAGTACAGGTGGCCCCTGCTGCATCGCACCAACTGCCTGGCCTCCATGGACCTCATGGTCTTCAAGGGTGCGCGCAGCCTGGTTGGTGGGTCCCTCCGCTCGCCACAGGGTCCAGCGTCTCAGGTCTCCGAGAGCCGGTCCGCCAGCCGGTCGAGGCCACCCTTGACCATCCGGGCGTAGCCGTCGTCACCGAGCGCTCCGAGCGCCCCATGGCCGAGTCTCAGGTGGGCACGGGCGAGTTCGAGGTCGCCGAGCCTGCGGTACACGTCGCCGAGGTTCAGGTGCAGCGACGGGTAGGACCCCTCACGTCCTAGGATGCCCGTTCGCCGGTCACCAGGTCGGCGGCTTCGAGGGCTCGCAGGTCCCACGCCAGCTCGTCTGCCGGGTCGTCCTGTACGTCGGCCATCGAGTGGGCGACCGCGCAGCGATGGAACGGGTCACCGCCGGGACCGATGGCTGTCCACAGGGCAGCGAGCACCTGGCGGGCGGCGGCACGCTCACCGGCCTGGCTCAGCTCGATCCCCCTGCCGATCTCGAACCATCACCGGGTCCGGCTCGCTCACGGTCACCAGCATGACCGGCCCCTTTGACCGACAACAGGCGGTGCCTCCTCTTATGTTCAGAGGCGTGTCCCTCACGTCGCTGCTCGACGACCGTCACGGCCCGGTGCGGGAGTGGTTCGAGGCCCGGTTCCCCGACCTGAGGCCGATGCAGCGCCGGTGGAAGGACGCCGGGGCCGTGACGGTCCACTCCGACGTGGCCACCGGGGCGCTCGGCCAGGTGGGGGCCGCGTTCGACTACCGGCTCCGCTTCTGGTTCCAGCGGCCCAGGATCAAGGCCCTCCTGGCGGCCGCCAGCGCCATGGCGGCATACCCGCCACCGGGTACCGGCGGGCACGTACGGTTCGACTCCCTCGCTATCGACCTGGACGACTTCCTCGACGCCAACGACCCTCGTGGCCGGTTCCTGGAGGCTGGGGACGAGAGGAAGCTGGCCTGGTTCTGCTACGTCCTGGCGCTCTACGAGGTGCCCTACCGGACCACCGCCATCCGCACCGCAGCCAACAACTTCGGCGCCCACCCCTCGGATGGGGAACTCGACGTACTGGCACCCGGACCTGCACTGGACGACCTGTGCGCCCTCATCGGGGCGTTCGGGGACCGCTACGGCGACACGCTGCGCCCGACGAGGTTGGTGGCCGTCCCGCCGTTCGCGCTGTCGTGGAGGTTGGGCGGCGCTGACGCCGACCTGATCCTCGACGGCTGCCTCCTCGCCATCAAGGTCACCAAGGCACCGACGATGCGCCGTGAGGTCGCCTACCAGTTGATCGGCCACGTCCTGGCCGACACCACCGACGCCCACGGCATCGACAGCGCCGGTTTCTACCTGGCCCGGGTCCCGGCCCTGCTCGTCTGGCCCGTGGAAGAGCTGCTCGTCGAGGCGGCGGGCCGGGCGGTCGACGTGGCCGAGCTGCGAGAGGAGTTCGCCGCCACCGTCTCCGCCACCCGCTGACATCCTGTGGCGCGATGGTCGATGATGTGACCAGGGCACTTGACCGCCGCTACCCGGAAGCTAGGCCAGCCTTTGCGAAGCGCAACGTCACCGAGACCGGCCTGGGGCCTGGTGTTACGATCATCGCCTGCCGGAGCCCACGAGGGCAGGAGTGAAGCCATGCACAGAACGGCACGACTGGCCTTCGTCTTGGCCGGTGCCCTGTCTCTGACCGCGACCGCTTGTGGTGGCTCGTCGCACACGGGTGGCGCCAACGGCCCCGTCGGCAACCCGACCACTACCACCGCCACCACGAGCGTCTCCGGCGGTGGCACCCCGAAGCCCATCGTGGCTCCCCAGGACACGTCGAACACCGACGGGGACCAGATCCAGGCGGCCATCACCCAGCTCAAACGTCAGAGCGGCGTGATGGTACTCAGCTTCACGGTCACGGTCGTGACCATGGCCCAGGGCCACGACAACTGGCAGGTAGCCGAATTCTTCAGCTCTATTGGGGCACCCCACGACCTTGGTGACTCGGTCTACGGGGTCTACCTGCTCGACAGCAGCAACCAGAAGAAGTACCTGGTCGCGACAGATGCCCAGGGTAACTGCGCGTGCAGCACGAACTTGAACGACACCTTCATCAAGGATGGGCAGAGCACGGCCCTGACAGCCACCTTCGCCGCTCCCCCGCCCAACGTCACGTCCGTCGATGTCAACGTTCCCCACTTCGGACCGTTCCTCGGTGTCCCGATCTCCGGGTGAGCGGGGCTGGCGAGCCCTAGCGCCCCTCGTGGCGCTGGCCGTGATCGGTAGCGGCCACGGCGTCAACCGCGCCGACAACCCGAGTCCGCCGTCGCCGTCGAGCCTCCATGCCCCGGTGCTCGACCTGACGGCACCGGTGCTGGCCCTGACCCTCGACACCTCGTCGCTCAACGGTGCCCTCAACAACAGCGAAACCGGCAACCAGCGGACGGTCACCCTGGCGGCCGACGTGTTGTTCGCGTTCAACCAGGCCACGCTCACCTCTGCCGCTCAGGGCGTTCTCCCCCAGGTGGCGGCCAGCATCAGGACCGGAGCCACAGGGCCAGTCGGGGTCGTGGGCTACACCGACAGCATCGGCGACCCGGCCTACAACCAGACGCTCTCGGAGAACCGGGCCGCGGCGGTGGTCGCCGCCCTCCAACCGCTCCTCGCCGGCGCCCCGGTCATGTTGCAGCCCTCCGGTAGGGGTGCTGCTGACCCGGTAGCACCGAACCAGAATCCCGACGGGTCCGACAACCCCGCCGGGAGGGCGCAGAACCGCCGGGTGACCATCTCCTACACCGTCCAGCCCCAGCCGTCACCACCAGCCCCGTGATGGGGCTGCCCATCAGAGCGCCCGGAACGGACACCCCAGCGTCTCTCCAGAGAGGAAGTCAGCCCTTCATCCTTCGCTCTCGCGCTTCGGCCAGGCTTCGAGCGGGGCGCTGAGCAGGGACCTCGATCACTACCTGGGGTCAAACGCCGGTCTGGGTCGCCCTATAGCGTCTTGGCGACATGCAGGGCGTCAGCGGGGGACATGACTGGGTCACGATGAGCAAGCCAGCGGGATGGCGAACGACGAGGTGGTGTTTCGGGGTGGCCCTCCTCGCGCTGATGGCGGTCCTGACGGGATGCTGCCACTCGGACTACGGGAGCCAGTTGCCCCCGGCGCCTCACAGTTCGGTGACCTACAACCGCACGGGCGGCCTGGCGGGGTCCAACGACACGCTGGTGATCGACGACCAGGGGAAGGCCACCGCCAGCCGAGGGCGAGGTTCCCAGCGTGGCACGACCACTGTGGTGCCGCTTCTGCCAGGCGAGTTCGCGAAGCTCAAGACGCTGCTGAGCCAAGCCCACCTCGACGGCCTCGACTGTAGCTACACCACCTCATCTCCCTACCCGGACGACTACCGCTCCCTGGTCCGCTACGAAGGCCACACGGTCAAGGTGGACGGTGGGGCGACATCAACGCCGCGCCGCCTGGAGACGCTGATCGGCCTCCTCGATGCCATCCAGACCCGAGGGGTCCAAGGCCCATCCGGTCCCCGGTGATCTCCTACTCGGCCACAGCGCCCCGGTTGTTGAGCAGGGACCTCAGCGTGGTGTTCACCTCCAGTTCGTTGAGTCAGCGTCAATCGAGGAGGTAGAACCGGCGCGACTGACTTGGAGGGAACGAGATGCGGCGTCCTTCGGCTGCCATGGGCCGGGCCGTTCATCCCATCCCGGTCTGCTTGATCGCCGGCCACACCCGAGCAGCTCTCGTCCGTGTCCGTCCGGGGCCGCGCCGAGAGGCAGGCTCAGAGGTGAGTAACGGCCCGGTCCCGATGGACCCGGCGTCACTCCAGGCCGTCTCAGCGTCAACGTCGAACATCGTGCCGGGCGGCGGGATGTCGGGGACGATCGTCGTGGACCCTGCGTCCCTCCAGGCGGCCTCGTCGTCGTTTTCGAGTGCGCTGGTAGGGATCAGTTCCACCTCGGCACTGATGAGCGGCTGGCGTGAGGGCAGCGTGGGGATAGCCGACCCTGGCTGTGATGGTGCCTACGGGATGGCGGTGAGCAGCCTCATGTCTGCTCTGGCCAGCCTGGGCGCCGACTGTCAGCAGACGGGCACTGCGCCTGACCAAGGCCCCCGCTGACCTGCTGGTTTGTGGTGGAGGCGAGGAGAATCGAACTCCCGAACCTCTTGCATGCCATGCAAGCGCTCTACCAACTGAGCTACGCCCCCAGAAGGTGGACGACACCCTACCATCC
>JALYVP010000144.1 GCA_030853185.1 Actinomycetota bacterium
CGAACGAGTGGACGACACACTGCCCACCTCCGAGACTTTCCGGCGACGGTGCGGGTCGTGCGCCGCCGACACCCGCTTCAGGGGGAGGAGCTGGCGGTCCTGGGCTGGTTGCGTCGTCACGGCAGTCTCGAGTTGTGTCTTGTCCTGCCGGATGGCTCCAAGAGCCTGATCCCGGCCGCCTGGACTGACCTCGGGGGCCCGGCCGTGTCCGGGGCGGCAACGGAGACGATCGGATCGGTGTCAGATCTGCTGCGTGCCGCCGCGGTCGTGGACGGGTTGGTCCACCGCCTCGACGCGTCTGCCGGGGATCATCGGCCAACCGACGAAGAGGAGGTTGGCAGTGCAGTTGAGCCTGCAGTTGTCGGAGTGCCCGGCCCCGCCGGTGGTGGCGTGGGAGGCGTTGAGCCCCGACGAGCGCCTCGTCGCCGTCGCGGCGCTGGCCCGGGTGATGGCCAAGTCGATCAACAAGGAGGAAGACCATGAGTGAACCCCGGTCCCGCCAGCGGGACAGATCGCGTGACGCTTCAGCATCCAAAGCGTCACCCAAAGGTGCGAGCACCGCCTGTGCGGGGGCCGTGACCACGACAACACGATCGCGTGACGCTTCAGGCCAACCCCGGCGTCCCGCATCGCGTGACACTTCTGGACGGACAGTCCGGCGCACGCCTGCTGGCCGCCGCCTCGTGAAGCAGCCCCGAGCAGGAAAGGTAACTGGCAAGGCAACAAGATCGCGTGATGCTTCTGGCACTGAGACCGGCGGCTCGGCTGTGGGGCGGATCGGGTTCGTGTGCCCGCCTTGCGGCCGGTTCGTGCCCGTCGTGGTCGACGGGTTGGTGATTCGACCCCGCACTGGCTCGTCGCCCCGGTTCTGCTCACCAGGATGCCGGCAGGCCGCGTATCGGCGTCGTCGGGCCGGAGTGGCCGAGGACGTGGCGTTGCAGCTGGCCGGCGGGCGCAACCGTTCCCTCGGCGCGGCCAAGCGAGGCCGGCGATGACCGAACGCCCCGCCCAGAACCATCTGCGCCGCCTGGCCGTGGTCTACGTTCGCCAGTCGAGCGCCTCCCAGCTGGAACGCAACCGGGAATCCACCGACCGCCAATACGGCCTCGTGGGTCGGGCGGTGGCCCTCGGTTGGGCCCGGGAGTCGGTCACGGTGATCGACGAGGATCTCGGCCTCTCCGGCTCGGGGAGCGCCGAGCGGGCCGGGTTCGCCCGTCTCACCGCGGAGGTCGCCCTGGGCCATGTCGGCATCGTGGTCGGCCTGGAGGTGTCCCGCCTGGCCCGCAACAGTTCCGACTGGTATCGGCTGCTGGACCTGTGCGGGATCACCGACACCCTCATCGCCGACGAGGACGGTGTCTATCATCCCGGCTCGTTCAACGACCGGATGCTTCTCGGCCTCAAGGGCACCATGAGCGAAGCCGAGCTGCACATCCTGCGCGCCCGGCTGGAGGGCGGCATCCGCAACAAGGCCGCCAGAGGCGAGCTGCGCCGGGGGCTGCCCGTCGGGCTGGTCTGGGGCGACGGCGACGGCGAGATCCTCTTGCACCCAGACGAGGCCGTCCGCGGGGTCGTCGCCGCGGTCTTCGAGCGCTTCGCCCAGACCGGATCGGTCAGAGCGGTGTGGCTGTGGCTGCTCGGAGAGGGACTGCGCTTCCCGTTGCAGTCGACCGTGATCGGGTCCGAGCTCGCCTGGGTGGCGCCGACCTATCATGCGGTCCACCGCGTGCTCACCCACCCTTCCTACGCTGGCGCCTATGTCTACGGGCTCACCCGCCGCGAGCGCTTCGTCGACAACCAAGGACGCACCCGCAGCCGGGCCCGCCGCGTCGGGCGCGAAGAGTGGCAGGTACTGATCATCGACCACCACCCCGGCTACATCGACTGGGCCACCTTCGAGGCCAACCAGGCCCGCATCGGCGCCAACATCCGACCCCAGGCCCATAAGCCCGGCGGGGCGCTCCGGGAGGGCTGCGCCCTGCTGCAGGGCCTCGCCACCTGCGGGACCTGCGGGCGGAAACTCGCGGTGCACTACCAAGGCAGCCGCTCGACTCCCGGCTATCACTGCGCCGGACGGGAACTGCTCGCCGGCCGAGGCGTAACGCATCTGTCCACCGGCGGCGTCGGGATCGACCAGGCGGTCACCTCCGCTTTCCTCGCCGCGATCGCCCCAGCCGGGATCGACGCAACGCTCGCCGCCGCCCAGGCCGTCGAGCAGGACCGCGACGCTGCCTTGAGCCAGTGGCGCCGCCAGGTCGAACAGGCTCGCTACCAAGCGACCAAGACCGAACGGCGTTACCTGGCCGTCGACCCCGACAACCGGCTCGTGGCGCGCGGCCTCGAAGTCGCATGGGAGAAAGCTCTCGCAGCGCTCGCCGCCGCCGAAGCCGAGCTCACCCGGCGAGAAGCCGCCCGTCCCGCGCAGCTCAACAGCGACCAACACGCCGCCATCGCCAACCTCGGCGCCGATTTGGGCCGGGTCTGGTCGGCGCCCACAACCACCGACCGGGATCGCAAGGAGCTGCTGCGAACACTCCTCGAAGAAGTCGTGATCCGAATCCAACGCGACGACAGGCGCGCCGAGCTCACGCTGCGCTGGCGGGGCGGAGCCATCAGCGAACTGGCCGTCGACCTGCCCCGGACCAACCCACCCACCATTCGCACCGACGAGAACACGATCGACCTCATTCGCCGTCTCGCCGAGCACTACCCCGACGCCACCATCGCCGGGATCGTCAACCGCCAAGGCCGGCGCAGCGCCACCGGGCAGCGCTTCACCGCCACCATCGTCCAAGGACTGCGCCACCACTACCACATCCCGTGCTACAAAGCCCCGATCGACAAGCCCGACGGTGAGCTGCTCACCCTCACCGACGCGGCCAAAGTCCTCGGTGTCGTCGCCTCCACCGTGCACCGCTGGGTGAACGACGGATTCATCGCCGGCGAACAACTCACGCCCGGAGCGCCGTGGCGCATCCGGATGACCGACCAGCTCCGTGCCCGCTTCGTCGACGACACCCCACCCGGCTGGCTGGCCATGCTCGAAGCCACCCGCGCCCTGGGCGTGTCCCGCCAAACCATCTTGCAGCGTGTAAAGCGCGGCGAGCTCGAAGCCGTCCACGTCCGCACCGGACGCAGAAAAGGCCTCAGAATCAAGGTGAATCCGCCCGACGGGGGGCTCTTCGACCAGACTCCAGCAGTGGAAGGGGCAGTGTGATGACACCTCCAAGCACGATTTGATGTCCCCCTCCAGAATCCATTCATAAGAATGGGTGGTGTAGAAGAATATCTCCTCGATAGCATCTTGGGCTCGGCGTCTCGGCCGGAAACCGTAGCTGCACGGCTTGAACCCGGCCTCGAAAATAGGTTCCAGCACCAGTTTGAGGGCAGCTTGCACAGTTCTGTCGCGTGCGGTGGGGATACCTAGTCCCCTAAGTTTTCCTCCCTTCTTGGCTATGAGTTTCTCCCGCACCGGCATCGGAGCGAACGAGCGGGCCTTGAGATCATCTCGCAGCCCGGCCAGAAACGCCTCGGTGCCAAAGACGATGGAGCGAGGTGCCACCCCATCGACGCCCTTCGACCGTGCCCCTCGATTGCCCCGCACCCGATCCCACGCCACCACAAGGAAGGCAGGATCGGCGACAAGGTTGAAAAGGTCATCGAACCGACGACGAGGATCGTCGACAGCCCATCGGTGCAACTTGGTCTGGATCTTCAGTACCCGCGACTCGGCCTCATCGAGGTCGGGCCACGACACGTCGGTGTTCACCGGCGACCTCCTGGCATTCCAGTCCCGAACTTGCGGACTCGCTGGGTCCCTTCGCCATGTGACCGGCTTTCCCGGCCTCGGACTACTACGGACCCTCCGCCCCGTCGCCGGGCCATCAGCAGACGGCGTGCCTTGCCGCTGACGACCAACAACGGCCGCCAGGTAGGCGGCCCGACGACGGTTCCCACGTTCACCACAGACCGCTCGACCGGATCGGCGCCCAGCTTTTCCCCTGCAGGCCCGTCCACGGCTACGCCGCAGGCCTTCACCGTGGCCCCCCAGATCGGCCCGAAGACCGACCCAGGGTCGTCGCTCCCGGTTGTAAGGAGCAACGTCGCACTGCTACCCCGGCCCTGATCCACCAGGTTCGAGCCGGTCGCACTTCTTGAGGGGGTTCCACCACTGGTTTCTGCACTCGTACACCTCTCGGTCTCACTTGCCGAACCCGGACCATCTGGCAGTACTGGTCCGTCCCGGCGTTGTCGAGGCTGCTCCCACCCTCACCCGCACCTCCGGGCTCAGGCTGCCTCCAGCTCCAGCGTCCTGCTGCGACAGGCCACAGGCAGGGTCTCGCACCCCGCACGGTCATGCAGCGCCTCGTGGCGCACCCAGCCATAGGTAGCCTCCAGGACCACCTCGGGGCACTCACCAGCCCGGGCGACCACCTCGGCCAACGCTACGGGGTCGTTGACGATCTGGACGATCTGGACGGTCTCGATCGGCACGCCGCCGGCGTCTTTGCGCACGATGACACTGCGACGCCGATGCAAGTCGACACCGACATACTGTGGCTGGGATAGTTCCACGGGAACCTTCTTTCGTCGTTGAGGTTTGGTTGTGGAACCACCGAGTGTTGTCCCGCTCGGTTCCTCACGGCGAACAGAAGGCCCCATCACGAACCCTCCCCGAGTCCCGCCGCCGACGCCAACCGCAAACCACGAGGCCGTCGGACAACCACGGAGGCCAACAGGGAGGGGCGAAGTGCCAGCCCCTCCCGCAAATCATGGCGCCCCGCCCCGGCAACCCGCCCCCCTCACCAGCCGCCTCTCCCCCAACCACCACGCCGGCCGAACCCGCCCACCAGGGCGTCCACGCCACGCCCACCGCCTCACGGCGAGCACACTGAACGTAAAGGACGACCCCGTTTGCCAGCCACAAGGTGTCGACGCCCAGGTGCCACCACCGGGCCAGGCCGATGGAGTGGCGCAGGCCGGGCAGGCCGACCTGGCCGGGCAGGGTGATGGAGTCCTGCTTGGCGGTCCACAACGGGTCATCAGGTACCGGTTTTTGGATGCGGAACCAGTCCCGGCCCGGCGTGCAGTGCCGGGTCCAGTACAGGCGGGGATGGTCGGAGAGGATCTGGACCCCGGAGCGGATGATGAAGATCATGAACAGCACGTTGAAGAAGTGCTGCCAGCGCAGCCAGGACGGAAACCCCGTCGGCGCGCCCGACAACGGCTTGGTCGTCCCGGGATGGGAGGCGATGAATCGCTGGACCGACGGCACGTTGCGCAGTCCCTGCGCCACGGCCACAGCAGCGATCAACAACACGAAGCCGATCGGCAGCAGCCACAACAAGTTGAACCACCTCGACCGGCCCACTCGCAGCCGGGGGGCGATCCCGCCAACTTGGGGAACCGAGCCCGCCCACGTCGCCGGGGTGATCACGTCCTCGCCCGGCGTCAGCCGGTACAGCTCGCTGCGCACCGTCTCGGGCGTGACCGGCGAAGCCCGGTCGGGAGTGGTCTTCGGCTGAGAACCCTTGTTGCGCATAGGTCGGGTCATCGCAAGGGACGAACACCAGAGGAGCGATCCGCCCGCTCGCCGTCGCGGCGTTGCTCGCGGGTCACCAGGCGAGATCGAGGGGAGGGTCCTACAAGAGAGGGCATTCGTTTCCCCAATCGTGGGCGTATCCGTAGGGCACGGGCGCCACCGGGGACCGGAGCAACGCTTACGGCGTGGCAGACCTGCTCGGCGCCGTCAAAGCCAGACGAACAGTGTTTCGAACGCTACCCGAGCTCAGACCCGCCCGCCTCGGCTGCGAACAGGCACCTGGTCATGAGATCAATCTGTTCCGCCCAGGCTGACAAAATCTCTCTCGAAAACGATCGTTTCTGTGAGTAGTCACCTCGCTGACAGTAGGTACGGGTTAGGGCACCCCTGGTCAATCCGCTGCTGAGGGGCGCGGCGAGCACGACCACGTCATCTGCTGACGCATGATTGGATTCATGCCGCAGGGTCCCGCCGCAGTAGCACGAGGACGGACAGCGCGGTGGCCACGGCGATGGTGGCGAGCTGATCGATGACGCCGCCGCCGAGTTGGGCAGTCCCGGTGGGGTCGAATAGGTGGGTCCAGTTCTGCCAGTAATGCATGGGTAGGATCACGGCCAGCGCGTGCAGATGGGACTGGGCGTTGAGGATGCTGGCGGCGATCACGAACGCGACGCTGACGCCGAGGGCTTCGGCCCCGTGTGGCAGGAGCAGGCCAAGAGCGAAGGCGATGGCGGCGATGCTGAGCATGCACAGCAAGGTGTAGCCGCTGGCGGCGAGGACCCGGGGGATCGCCTCGCTGGTGGCCAGGTTGGCTGCGCCGATGAGGTGGAAGGGGTGCCAGCCGAACAGCGCGAGTCCGATGAGGAGCCCGGCCAGCAGCACGCACCCGATGGCCGCGGCAGTGGTGATGAGGACAGCGCCGAGCTTGCCGGTGAGCAGGCGGGACCGGCTCACGGGTTGGACGTAGAGGTAGCGCAGGGTGCCCCAGTCCCGGTCGGCGGACCCGATGGCGCTAGCCAGTAGGGCCACTACCAGCGGGAGAAGGCCCTTGAGGAACATCGGAACGAAAAGTCACGCTAAGGACGGGTCGGCGCTGGCGGGTTGATCGGTCCTACCGTGTCGAGCCGTGCCTGTTGAGTTCCTGACCGACGAGGAGGCGACTTCCTACGGTCGCTTCAACGTGGCCCATGACCGAAGGCGGGACTCGCCGGTCAACCCGCGTGGCGAACGTGCACGTCGAGGTGCATGCCGGCGACGGTGAGCATGTTGACCAGAGCGTCGATGCTGAACAGGTTGATCTTGCCCCTGTTGAGGTCGGAGATGCGGGGCTGGGTAACACCGAAGCGTTGCGCAGCCTCGGTCTGGGTCAGACCGGCGTCGCTGATGTAAGTGGCGATCTCCAGCATGAGCGCTGAGCGGATCTTCATGTTCTCCGCCTCGGCCGCGGTGTCCTCGATGGCGTCCCAGACGCTCTCGTAGTGCTCGACAGTCATGGCTTCTCCTGGTCCCGGATGAGGGCGGTCATCTGTTTGTACCGTTGCTGGCCGAGTCCGATGTCGGCTCTCGCTGTCCGTTGGGTCGTTTTCTGAAAGCAGTGAAGGACATACACGACTTCTCCTACCGTTGCCACGAAGAACACCCGGTAGGCGTTGCGGTCTGCCCGGATTCGGATCTCGCGGCACCCCGGCCCGATGGTTGGCATCGGCTTCCAGTCGGAGGGTTCCTGGCCCGATTGCACGACAAAAAGTTGGTACCCGGCTTCCCTGCGAGCGTCCACGGGGAACGCCCGCAGGTCGTCATCGGAGGTGCTGACGAACATCACACCCTTCACGTACCCATTATACAAGTTCTGATATATTGGTCAAGGGTTGGGTGCGCCCGACACGGTAGGACCGATCAACCGAGGGGTGCCGACGGCGGCTCGACTGCTGCGGTCACAGTGGTCCTTTCCTCGACGATGGGCGGTTGTGTCAGTGGGTTCGTCGGGGCGGGTCGAGCAGTTCGGTGACCTCGGCGACGGCGGCGGGGCCGGGGTTGACATAGCGCATCGCCGTCCGGGGCGACTTGTGCCTTGTCTTGGCCATGATCAGCTGCAGGGGGACGCCCTTGTCTCCGAGATGGGTCGCTGCGGAGTGGCGCAACTGGTGGAGGTTCCACCCAGTGGAGGCTTGCAGCAGGATGCGGGCGCGGTCGTAGCCGAGTCGGGCCCGCCCGGTGTGGGGGCAGATGTCGCCCGGCCCGGGGCGGCGGCCGGGCACGGGCCTGCGGTTGGACAGGAACAGCGGCCCGGTCGTCCGGCTCGATCCGTCGGGCAGGCGCAGTAGCCGCGGGAGTAGGTGGGCGGCGCCGGTGCCCCAGTAGATCCATTCGGTTTCGCCGCCTTTGGAGCGGATCGGGGTCCGCCGGTTGTCCAGGTCGAGGTCCTCGACGTTGAGGGCGAGGATCTCGTTGGCGCGCGCCGCGGTCTCGTAGAGCATCCGCCACAGCGTCTTCTCCCGCAGCGGGACATCGCGACGCGACATCTGGCGTTCGAGGGCCGACTTGGCCAGGTCCTTGGTGGCGTCGATGTGTTCCTTGCGCCGCTCACAGCTGCCCGGCACCGCCGGGGCCGGCCATCGCTTCTTGTCCCGGCACCAGGTGAGCCACGAACTCACCGCCGCCCGGTTGCGGTTCCACGTCGACTCCCCGGCGCTGCCCCAGAGCCCGTCGAGGATTTCGCCGATCTCGCCGTCGGTGACCTCGTCGAGGTGGCTGAGGGCGCCGAGCTGTCCGATGATCTTGTCGATGACCCCGGCGTAGGCGCGGCGGGTGTTGGGGTTCTCGCAGCGTGGTGACGACAGGAAGGCGTCGGCCGCCGCTTGGAGGGTGACGGCACCGCCACTGGCCGCCAGCTTCGTGCCCATCAGCCCGCCTCGTCTATGTACCGGATAATGGCCCCATTATCCGGTGTTCTCGGCCGTTCGTCAGCCGTCCTGCTCCGCCGGGTCTCGTAGCGGTCGCAGCGTCGCCGGTGGCGGGGTGAACGAGTAGTGCCCGTGGAAGTTGACGTGGTCGTGGCCGAGCGGTGAGAGCCGGGCCACGTCCTCGTCGCGCACCGGGTGGCCGTTGGCCCGAAGCTGGCGGA
>JALYVP010000454.1 GCA_030853185.1 Actinomycetota bacterium
CGCCAAAGGTGACGGTCCGTGCGGGTGCAACGCTCACGCCATCCAGAATATGTGGCTTCCTGGGACCGGCGCAGCCACCGCCGCGCCCCCACCCGGTGAGGGTTCGTCTTTCGGACCGGCGCTAGCCCCTGCCTGCGATGATCCAGGCGTGTGGTCGTCTCCCCCCCAGCGGTGGGCTCGGCTCGCCCCGATGGGACAGTCTCCGGCTCGGTCGACGACCATTCGGGGGCCAACCCGCCATCGCCGCAATCGCCGTCGGGCTCATCGTCGCCGTCGTCGTCACCGGGTGTGGCGGACCGGGGCCCAACGGGGAGGCCGGCAAGGCCGGCCGCCAGATCCTGGCGGATGCCCAGAAGGCAACGATGTCCGCCCCGACGGTGCACGTGTCGGGGTCGGGCAGCACGTCCACCACACCTCTCAAGCTGAATCTGGTCGCCGGGCAAGGCAAGGGAGGTGGCACCATTACCTCCGGGACCAGCGTCCTCAACTTGGTCCTCGACAAGCAGAACATCTTCATCAAGGGAAGGAACGCCGTGGCTGAAGCCGTGCGTGTGCGGACTGCTCACCCAGAGGACTACGAAGGGATTGTTGCTGTGGTCGACGACTGGTGGGGGCGGCCGGTCGCGTCCTCACTCCCGCGGTTGTTCTTGGACCACTTCTGGTCCACCAGCCGTGTCGCCGAAGACCAGCGAGGGCTGGCCGGCTTCCTGATCGCCTTCCTCTCACCGTCCGAGCCCCAGCTGGCGTACGTGCACTTCGTCGGGGTTCGCCAAGATCGCCGCCGAAGCGGACTCGCCCGGCAGCTCTACAAGGACTTCGCCAACCATGCCCGTCAGCAGGGACGCGTGGAAGTACGGGCCATCACCGCCCCGAGCAACACCGGCTCCATCCGCTTCCACCAAGGCCTCGGCTTCACCGTCAGCGAGCCGGTGGCCGACTACAACGGCCTAGGCCGGGCCATGGTCATCTTCCAGTGGCCGCTCCACCAGCCGAGCAAGGTCCGGTAACCGATGCCCCTATGAGATAGCCCGCCAGATCACTACAGTTCCCTCGTGGCAACTCTTGCAGACGTGGCGCGGCTCGCCGCCAGCCTGCCGGGGGTCACGAAGGGCGAGCGGCACGGCAACCTCACCTGGTTCGTGCGGGCCCAGGCGTTCGCCTGGGACCGGCCGTTCAGCAAGGCCGACCTCCGGAGGTTTGGGGATGAGACCCCGCCGGCGGCCCCGATCCTCGCCGTGAGGGTGGCGGACCTCGACGACAAGGAGGCCATCTTCGCCACGGGGCATCGGGGGTTCTTCACCATCCCGCACTTTGATGGCTACGCGGCCGTGCTGATTCGATTCAGCTCAGCGCGGTCAGAAAGAAGGCTCTTCGGGAGGCGGTCACCGACGCCTGGCTGGCACGGGCTCCGGTGAGCATTCCAGCCCGGCACAGGCGACCTCGAGTTCTTCCTGATCAAAGGTGATCCCCGGCCCGCTGGTATTCGCCGAGGAAGTGAGCCGACGCCGCCAGCAGTGCCAGGACCGGCCGGTCGTCACTGGGGAAGGTGACGGCGGCAAGGCCGGCGATCGCTGGCTCCGGGGGCCAAGCAAGGCTGTCAAGGGCCAGCTCCGGCCGGCTAGGGACCTAGATCCTCGACAGAGGGTATGAGTGGGCACGGTGCTCGAGCCAAGCCCGGAGCGCCAGGGTTGCTTCCACGTCGTTGCGATTGTAGTCGAGCAGCCATTGTCGGGCCCGTTTAGCAGCGTCCGGCTCAGCGATATTGAGGGCCTCGTCGTAGCGGATCATGGACTCGCCTCCGCCAGCGTCTTCGGCCTCCCAGGAGAAGTCGCACAGAGGAGCGACGGTCTTCAAACCGACGGATGACCCGGTGATGAGTTGGGTGTTGAAGACTCGGAGGAGGTCGACCCACTGGTCCGAGTCGATGAAGGTAGCGACCTCGTCTGCCAACCCCTGGGTGTCGGCCAGGCGTCGCATTTGGGTGTTCTCGGCGGAGGCGTTGTAGCAGTAGGCACGAAACACCAACCCGGCGTCGAGCGCCGAAGAGCGGACACTTGACAGCCAGGCCCAGAACTCCGTGAAGAGGTCGGTTTCGACCTGGGCGGTCATGGGCTCCCAGCTACAAGAGGCCCTATACGTGCTGGCCGCCTCGCCGCCACCGGAGAAGTCAGTGACCAGGGCACCCCACAG
>JALYVP010000455.1 GCA_030853185.1 Actinomycetota bacterium
CTCCACCTGGTCCACGAGGTCACCTCCCCGCAGGCCTTCGAGGCCCTGCGCCTCGAGGGCCGCCGGGTCCGCCGCCCCGATCTGACGGTGGCCACCATGGATCACAACGTGCCGACCACCGGCGTGGAGGTCGAGGATCCGATCTCCGCTCAGCAGATGGAGGTGTTGGCCGCCAACTGCGCCGAGTCGGGGATCCCGATCTACGCCATGGGCGACCCGCACCAGGGCATCGTCCACATCATCGGCCCCGAGCTCGGTCTCACCCAGCCCGGCATGACCGTGGTCTGCGGGGACAGCCACACGTCGACGCACGGGGCGTTCGGGGCGTTGGCGTTCGGCATCGGGACCAGTGAGGTGGAGCATGTCCTCGCCACCCAGACGCTTCCCCAGGACCGGCCCTCGACGATGGCCGTCGAGGTCACCGGGGAGACACCGCCGGGTGTCAGCGCCAAGGACATCGTGTTGGCCATCATCGCCCGGATCGGCACCGGCGGCGGCATCGGCCACGTCATCGAGTTTCGGGGTTCAGCCATCGAGGCCCTGTCGATGGAGGGCCGCATGACGGTGTGCAACATGTCGATCGAGGCCGGTGCCCGGGCCGGCATGATCGCCCCCGACGAGACCACCTTCGCCTACCTCCGGGGACGCCCCCACGCCCCTGCCGGCGAGGCCTGGGATCACGCCGTCGAGGACTGGCGGTCTCTGCGGACCGATGACGGGGCCCGGTTCGACAAGACGGTGACCATCGACGCCTCCACCCTCACCCCCCAGGTGTCGTGGGGGACCAACCCGGGCCAGGTCGTGCCCATCGGGTCCGCCGTGCCTGACCCAGCCAGCTTCGACGACCCCTCGGCCCGGGAGTCGGCCGGCCGAGCGCTGGCCTACATGGGTCTGACCGCAGGGACGCCGGTGCGCGACATCAAGGTCGACACCGTGTTCATCGGTTCGTGCACCAACGCCCGCATCGAGGACCTGCGGGCGGCGGCGGCGGTGCTCGACGGGCGCCGGGTGGCGGAGAAGATGCGGGCCCTGGTCGTGCCCGGCTCGGGACAGGTCAAGGCCCAGGCCGAGGCGGAGGGCCTCGACCAGGTCTTCACCGCGGCTGGCTTCGAGTGGCGCCTTCCCGGCTGCTCGATGTGCCTGGCCATGAACCCGGACAAGCTGGCCCCCGGCGAGCGGGCGGCGTCGACGTCCAACCGGAACTTCGAGGGGCGCCAGGGGCGAGGGGGGCGGACCCACCTGGTCTCGCCCGAGGTGGCGGCAGCCACCGCCGTCGCCGGGCACTTCGCTGCCCCCGCCGACCTCCCTTGATGCGCCACCGCCCCGAAAGGACCCTTCGATGGAACCAGTAGCCATGATCACAGGGACGGCGGTCCCCCTGGATCGCTCCGATGTCGACACCGACCAGATCATTCCCAGTGACTGGCTGAAGCGGGTGGAGCGCACCGGCTTCGGCAAGGGTCTCTTCGGGGAGTGGCGGGACGATCGCGCCTTCGTCCTCAACCAGGCGGAGTACGCCGGGGCCACGATCCTCGTCGCCGGCCCGAACTTCGGCACCGGCTCCTCCCGGGAGCACGCCGTGTGGGCCCTGACCGACTACGGGTTCCGCGCCGTGATCTCGCCTCGCTTCGGTGACATCTTCCGCAACAACTCGACCAAGGCCGGGCTGGTCCCGGTCCAGGTCGACGCTGCCCTCGGCGAGGCCCTGCTGGCGGCGGTGACCGCCGATCCGTCGTTGGAGATCACGATCGACGTGGACCGCTTGGTTGTCGCCGCCCCGGCGGCCGGCATCGACGGGACGTTCCCCCTCGACTCGTTCACCCGCTACCGCCTGCTCGAGGGTCTCGATGACGTGGGCTTGACCTTGCGCCACGGCGACGAGATCGACGCCTACGAGCCGGCCCGCCCGGCTTGGCTCCCCACCACCTCAGCCTGAGGGGGGCACCTTCGGGCCCGGTTGCCGGCCCGATGAGACGGAGAGGTCGAGCGATGGCGCGCTACGGTTGGTCGGATGAGCCGTTGGGTTCGCTGGTTGTTGCTCCTCGGCATCGCCCTAGGTGGGTTCTGGCTTCTCCGCCGGATGCTGGTCGACCGCGAAGAGCACCGTGGCCGGCTCCCACCGGAGCCTCCACGGCTGGTTGCGGGGCGCCAGGTCGCCGCCCTGGCGCCGGGCCCCCCGGCCGAC
>JALYVP010000456.1 GCA_030853185.1 Actinomycetota bacterium
CAACTTCCGTGTCCTCGGCAAGGTGCTGGCTGTCAACACGACGGGAACCGGAGTAGACCTTCTGCGCCGCTCGGTCATGGGTCAGATGCCGACGCCCATCACGGAACTACTCGAGAAGGCTAAAGAGGCATTCTCGGAGACGGGCATGGCAGTTGATCGCACCACGACGGTGGTCGATACGCCCCTCATCCAGGTTCTTCCCCTTGCGATCTTTACGTAGAGCCAGCTTGTACCGAGATGGACGGCCGTGAGGTCCCCGCGAGGACCACGTTCGACGACGAGGGATCTCGTCGGGGTTGGGTCGACCGGTCCGCTGCCCTGCCCGGCCGGATTGGGTAGCCCAGCCGAGGTACCCCGTTTGCCTAGGTGGCCCCTGATGAAAAGGGGTCCGAGACGGCAGGACGGGCTCTGAGGGAGCGAGGGTGATCTTGGTTGGCCGCCGTCGGCCTCCTGATCTTTCCGTCTGCCCCTCTGGCCCCTCTCGGCCCCGGCACCCCCCTGATTTATGGGGCTTTCGGGGCGAGCGGGACCGGCGAAGGGGTGAGACGAGCAACGAGGACGGTTCGCTGGTCGCTCAGGGAGGGGCGGTGGTCCACGCCCCTCCTGCGAAGAAGACGCCCCGAGTGGCGAGCCGCGCCATGTTGACCGCTTCCGCCCGGGTGTCGGCGTCGGTGGCCACCCGGTCCCGGCCCCGAACCCGAGCCTTGCGTCCGCCCCACGCCCGGCGCACGAAGTGGCCGATCTTGCGTTCCACTTTCGGTCGAGTGCCCCGATACGCCTCTTGCCAGCCCGGGTCGGCCTGTGCCTTCTTGTGTTCTTGGAGGATCTTCTCTTTGGCGTGGATGGTCACCACACGGCCGTCCGCCGCCGTCGTGCAGCGCTCCCGCAGCGGGCAGCCATCGCAGACAGCACCGAAATCGGCTCGCCCCGCACCATCGTTGGCCAAGCGGATAGCGACGGTGTGATCCGCGGGGCAGGTCACCGTGTTGGCGTCGAGGTCGACAACGAAGTCGTCCTTGCCGAAACGCCCCTGGCGTCCCCTCGCCGGGGGGACCTTGGCCTTGACGTCGCTATAGCCGGCATCGGCCAGCTTGGCCAGCGTGTCCGCTCCCCCATAGGCACAGTCGCCCATCACCGTGGGCTTGACCTCGTCATTGGCGTGGCCGGCCAACAGATCGTCGACCGCGGCGGCGTCATGAGCGTTGGCGGCGGTGACGACCACCTCGTCGATCAGCTCCGAGTCCGGGTCGACACAAATGTGGGCTTTGTAGCCGTCGAATCGGCGGTCATGGGACTTGTGTCCGTGGCGGGCCTGGGGATCGACCGTCGAGATCACCCGGTCCGGCGCCACCCGACGGGCGATACGGAACACCTTGTCGTCGCCCTCGTCCACGTCTTGGCCGGCGACCAAAGCCAGCAGTGCCGCAGCATCCGCCGCCGCCCCCTCCAACGCCGCCCCCTCCAACACCGCCAACGCGGCCAAGGCGTCTTTGACCAGCGCGTCGACCAGCGCCTCGCGGGCGGCGGGATCGTCCCAGTCACACGCCGGTTTGCCCGGTCCCCCATAGTCGTCATCCCGGGCCAACACCGCCCGCACCTTGGCCGCCAACCCCGGGTAGCTCTGATCCAATGCCCGCAACAGCTTGCGGACCGCGGAGCGAAACTGTGTCACCGTGTCCTGAGTGGCCACCGCGTCGTACACGGGCGTGGAGTCGAGCACCCGCACCCTGGTGCCCATCAGCCCCGCCTCGGCCGCCACCGCCTTGACGTCTTCGAACAGCCGCCGAGGCCGGCCCGAGGACCGCAGCCGGTTCCGCAAACCCACCAGCACCGTGGGATGAAACGCCACCGCCGCAGTGTCGACCCCTGCCGCCGCCTGCCAGGCCAGATCCCGCTCCAAACGGTCGCACGCCTCCTGATCCGACAAGCCCTCATGGGCCTGAAGGATCATCACCGTGGCCAGCACCCTCGCCGGGATCGTCGGCCGCCCACGCTTCGACCTCTTGTACAGGTCCGCGAAATAGTCGTCACCGAAGAGGCGGTCGCCGTGATCGGCCAACAGCCGGTAGATCCCCCTCAGCCGGTCGCCCAACAACTCCCTCGGACACTCGAACCGCTGCTGTCTTGGAGCCACACCCAACGCCATAGCCAACGATTGCCAACCGGCAACGCCAAGTGGTGGAT
>JALYVP010000145.1 GCA_030853185.1 Actinomycetota bacterium
CCCCAGGGCGTCGTGGCGTCGGCCGACCCCGTCCACCCCGTGGGCCTCGACGACCTGGCTCGGCGGCCCGGACCGGGAGGGACGCCACCGCTCATCGTCGTCCTCGACGGCATCACCGACCCCCACAACCTCGGCGCCATCATGCGCTCAGCGGTGGGGGCCGGCGCATCGGGCATGGTGATCGGGCGCCACCGGGCCGCCCGCCTGACGCCCGCCGCGGTGAAGGCCGCGGCCGGTGCTGTCGAGCATCTGCCGGTCGCCGTCGCCGTTGGAATCCCGGCCGCCCTGAGGGCCCTGACCGGGGCCGGGGTGTGGACCGTGGGCCTGGATGCGGACGCCGCTACCGAGCTGTGGGACCTGCGGGTGGCCTCCGAGGGGGTGGCCGTGGTCCTCGGTGCCGAGGGCCGAGGGCTGTCACGGCTCACCCGTGACGTCTGCGAGCTGACCGTGTCCATCCCTCTGGCCGGGCCGCTCGGGTCGCTCAACGTGTCAGCCGCCGCCGCCCTGGCCTGCTTCGAGGTGGCCCGGGGCCGGGCCCGAGCCTGACCCGTTCGCCCCGGCGGGGCGCAAGCCGACCTGCTGGCTGATTCCCCGACCTGACCGCGCCTCGGGGGGACGGTGCTCTCCGGTAGCTCCACGAAGCGGATCCTTTGACCGGTTCGCGCCGCATATTTCGCGAAGGTTGGCCCGGGCAGCCGTTGACAGGGGTTCAAGGACTAGGTACAAGTGACTAGTTAGTAAGAACTGGTCCGAGGCTCTGACCAGGTCAAAAACACCTAGATTGTGCACTTGCTCCCCTGGGGAACGGTTTTTGGAGAAAGGCACGGCACCCGCCTTACGACCGCCGCCCGGCGGTCGCGACCCGAGGATGACATGGCCCCGCTCTCTTCGCTGCCCCTACTCACCGACCTGGACGACGAGGAGCTCGTCGCCCGTTTCCAACGAGGTGACGGAGACGCCCTCGAGGTACTGATCGCCCGGTACCGGCGCTTCGCCCGGTCGAAGGCCCGGACCTACTTCCTGGTGGGCGCCGACGATGACGACGTCGAGCAGGAGGGGATGATCGGTCTGTTCAAGGCGGCCCGGGACTACCGCTTCGACCGGCAGGCCTCGTTCCGCGCGTTCGCCGAGGTGTGCGTCACCCGCCAGGTGATCACGGCCATCAAGGCCGCCACCCGGCACAAGCACCAGCCGCTGAACCGTTCGGTGTCCATCTCCGCGGTCAGCAGCGAACAGGGTGACACCACGCTCGAAGGCCTCCTCGACGACCACCATGTCGGCGATCCCGCCGACGAGGTGGTCCGGGCCGACCAGGTCAGCACCCTTCGCAGGTCGATGACCGAGATGCTCTCCGGGCTGGAGGTCGACGTTCTCCGCCGCTACGTGGACGGCAAGTCCTACGAGGAGATCGCCGTGGATCTCGGCCGGCACCCCAAGTCGGTGGACAACGCCCTGCAGCGGGTCAAGCGCAAGCTCGGCTTCCAGCTCGACATCGACGTCTCGGCGCCGGCGCTCGTCGCCTGAGCGGCTGGCGGGGGTCCCAGCCGTAGCATCGAGAGATGCCCCCCGGAACTGAACTTCGCCAGATCCGCTTCCGCCGGCCGCCGGGCGCGACCGACATCCTCCTCATCCGCCACGGTGAGTCCCAGGCGGCCCGCCCCGACGTCCCGTTCCCCCTGGTCGACGGGTTGGGTGACCCGGAGCTGCATCCCGACGGGCGGGCCCAGGCCGGTGCCGTGGCCCGACGCCTGGCCGACGAGGACATTGCCGCCATCTATGTCACCACCCTGCGCCGCACCGCCCAGACGGCGGCCCCGCTCGCCGGCCTTCTGGGACTGACGCCGATCGTCGAACCGGACCTGCGGGAGGTGCACCTCGGAGATTGGGAGGGCGGCGTCTACCGCAGCCGGGTGGCCGCCGGGGATCCCCTGCTGGCCGAGGTCCTCCACCACCAGCGCTGGGACGTGATCCCCGGGGCGGAGCCCGCCGAGGCCTTCGGGGCTCGGGTCCGGAACGCCCTCGATCGGGTGGCGGCCGCCCACCCCGATCAGTTGGTGGCTGTGTTCACCCACGGCGGGGTCATCGGCGAGGCGCTGGCCCAGACCGCCTCGTCGGCCCGGTTGGCGTTCTCGGCGGCCGACAACGCGTCGATCTCGCAGGTCATCATCGGTCCCGGCCTGCGAACGGTGCGCCGGTTCAACGACACCAGCCACCTGGCCCAGACGTTGGCGTCGGTGGCCGCACCGCTCAGGTGACGGGAGGCGACAGCGGCTGGCGAGGGCCAGGACCTAGCCTGGAACCAATGCGTCAACGCTGGTTCTCCAAGCGAGCGCTGCTGTGGCACCTGCTCTTGATCATCATCGTTCCCGGGTGCCTCTACGCGGGCTGGTGGCAGGCCCACCGGGCCATCGGAGGCAACACCCTCAGCTGGGCCTACACCGTCGAATGGCCGATCTTCGCCGTCGTCGCCGTCGTCGGATGGTGGCAACTGATCATGGAGCACCCCTCCGAGGTGGAAGCCCGGCGCCACGAGCGCATCCGTCGGGCTCAGCCCCGGCCTGCGGTCGTGGCCACCCCCCAGATGCTCGCGGCCAACCGGGCCGCCCTGGAGCGGCACCGGGCCGAGTTGGGTACGGCCCCCGGTGCCGGCGGTGACCTGGCCGTCATCGAGGACGACGGCGGAGGACGCCATCCGGTGGCCAGCGCCGGCATGAGCACCTACAACGCCTACCTGGCCACCCTGGCCACCCAGGGTCGGCGCAAGACGTGGCGGAACCCCAGGGGCATGCCCGAACGCCCAGAGGCGCCTTCATGACCGGTGCCCTGATGCGCTATCGGGTCATGGCCTACATCGTCGGCGTGGGCCTCATCCTCCTCGTCGTCGTCGGGATGCCGCTCAAGTACGGCGCCGGGGTGACCGCGGTCGTCGCCATCGTCGGCCCCCTGCACGGGGCTTTCTACATCGTCTACCTCCTGGCCGCCCTCGACCTGATGCGCCGAGCCCGACTGTCGTTCTGGGCCCTGGTCGCCATGGTGGCCGCCGGCCTGGTGCCCTTCGTGGCCTTCATCGTCGAGCGACGGATCACGGCCATGCTGGCCGAACCCCGAGTCAGTTAGGTTCCCTCTGTGGCAGACCTCGAGGTGGCGATCCAGATCAACGCGAATCCCGCCAAGGTGTGGGAGCTCGTGGGGGACCCGACCCGCATGGGGGAGTGGTCGCCGGAGACGCATCGGGTGGCGTGGTCAAAGGGATCGACCGGGCCGGCGACCGGAGCCACCTTCACGGGCCACAACCGAATCGGTTGGCGGCGCTGGTCCACGGCGGGCACGATCGTCGCCTACGAGCCCGAACGCCAGATCGCTTGGGACGTTGCCGCCCTCGGCCTGCCGGTCGCCCAGTGGGGCTACCGCATCCAGTCAGGCGCCCACGGCGGGTGCACCCTCGTCGAGGAGTTCACTGACCGGCGGGGCAGCCTGGTCAACTTCGTTGGTTCCTACGTTCGGGGGGTGAGCGACACCCTCGGCCACAACCAGGCCGGCATGGAGAAGACCGTCGCCCAGGTCAAGGCCGTGGCCGAGGCGGGCAGCTGATCCCAGGCACCTTTGAGCAGGTTCCGGCTCCGCCGCCACGCCCGCAACACCAACAACCTGTTGAGCGACGTCTGCCACGACGTGGTGGTCGGTAAGGTGGCTCTCGACGTGATCGTTCCTCTTCCGGCGAGTCTCCAGACCGACGGACGGCCCGGTCCCGCGGGACCCGGCGACCTGGGTGGGGTAGTGAAACGTTTAGCGCCCAGATGTACACAAAGAGTGTGAAGACCGGCTTTCGCGCCGGGACCTTGCTGCTCGTGACGACCAGCAGCAGGGCGTAGCACCTGAACCGGCCTGGTTCCAGGCCCGTCACCGAGAGTGAGAGCACCACCCATGACCACGACCGAAGCCTTGGTCGAGACCCCGGTGACCGGGCCGCCCGCCGGCGACCGGGATCCGGAGCTCAAACGCCCGTGGGAGCAGGTCGCGTTGGCCATGTTCATCGCCGTGCCCTTCCTTGCCGTGGTGGCGGCCGTGCCCCTCCTGTGGGGGTGGGGACTCTCCTGGCGCGACGCGGTGATCGCCCTGGTCATGTATGCCATCACCGGGCACGGGATAACGGTGGGGTTCCACCGCCACTTCACCCATCGGGCGTTCAAGGCCAAGCGCTGGTTGCGGGTCACCCTGGCGGTGGCGGGAAGCATGGCCATCCAGGGCCCGGTGGTTCGGTGGGTCGCTGACCATCGCAAGCACCACCGCTTCTCCGACCGGGACGGCGATCCCCACTCACCATGGCGGTACGGGACCGGGCTCGGGGCGCTCACCAAAGGCTTCTTCTGGGCTCACCTGGGGTGGCTGTTCGATATCGAGCAGACATCCCAGGAGCGTTACGCCCCCGAGCTGCTCGAGGACCGGGCCATCGCCGGGGTCAACCGCTCGTTCCACTGGCTGGTGGTGGCCTCCATGCTCATCCCACCGCTCGTCGGCGGGTTGTGGGGCTGGTCGTTCACATCAGCTCTGACCGCCTTCTTCTGGGGCAGCCTGGTACGGGTCTCCCTGCTGCACCACGTGACCTTCTCCATCAACTCGATCTGCCACCTGACCGGCAAGCACCCCTTCAAGGTCAAGGACCGCAGCGGCAACGTGTGGTGGCTGGCCATCCTGTCCATGGGCGAGTCGTGGCACAACCTGCACCACGCCGACCCCATCTCGGCCCGCCACGGCGTGCTCCGAGGTCAGATCGACTCGAGTGCCCGGATCATCTGGATCCTGGAGCGGTTGCGGATGGTCGAGGCCGTCCGCTGGCCCGATGCCCAGAGCATCGGCCGCCGGCGGATGCCAACAGCCGGGTAGGAGTCGGGGGCTGGTCGGGGATCCGGGGCCGGGTGGGAGTGGGGCCCGTCAGGGAGTCGGGCTGAGCCGGTGCCGAGCGGAGAAGTCCGGCCGCAACGGCATCCCGGACCGACCGTCGGTGCTGCGGGTGGCGAGCACCTGGTGCAACTCGATGCGACGCTGCTCGAAACCGAGGCGCGACCCGGCCAGGTACAGCTTCCACACCCGGGCCCGGCCCTCTCCCACCTCGGTGACGGCCTCGGCCCAGTGGGCGTCGAGGTTGGCCGACCAGGCAGCGGTCGTCTTGGCGTAGTGCTCCCGGAGGTTCTCGTCGTGACGGACCTCCAGGCCGGCGTCCTGGAGTGCGCCGACGATGGTGCCGACCGCCTCGATCTCACCGTCGGGGAACACGTAGCGGTTGATGAACCCTCGACTGCTCTTGACCGCAGCGGTCGTCGTGGGGCGGGTGATGCAATGGTTGAGCAGGCGGCCCCGAGGGCGCAGCTTGGCGGCCAGGAAACGGGCGTAACCCGGGAGGTTGCGAGCCCCGATGTGCTCGGTCAGCCCGATGCTGGCGATGGCGTCGAAGTCTGTCTCGGTGACGCTGCGGTAGTCGGCGTGCCGGATCTCGGCCACACGGTCGAGGCCGGCGCCGGCCAGTTGTCGGCTCCCGTAGTCCGCCTGTTGGCGTGACAGGGTGACGCCCACCACGCGGACGCCGTAGTGCTCGGCGGCATGGCGGACCAGCATCCCCCACCCGCAGCCCACGTCGAGGAGGCGCTGACCGGGCTGCAGGTCGAGCTTGCGGCAGACCAGATCGACCTTCTCCTCCTGGGCCTCCTCCAGCGAGGCACCGTCCTCGGGGTAGACGGCGCAGGTGTAGGCCATCGACGGGCCCAGCACCCATTCGTAGAAGCGGTTGGACACGTCGTAGTGGTGGCTGACCGCCCTTGAATCCCGGGACAGGGAGTGGCGCAACCCCCACATCAGGCCGGGGCGGACCTCTTCGTCGGGGGGTCGCACGGGGCGGAGGACACCGGGTCCGAGGCTGCGGAGGATGTCGACCCGTTCGCCCCACGTCAGGGCGCCGACCGCCGTCCGGGCCAGGAAGCTCAGGGTTGTGTAGGTGTCGCCCTCCAGATCGAGGTAGCCCGAAACGTAGGCGCGAGCCAAGCCCAGGTCGCCCGGGGCGGTCACCATGGCGTTGAGGGCCAGAGGGTGGCGGATGTGTATGGCCACCACCGGGTCCGGGGGGCCGGCGGTGCTGCCATCGAAGGCGGTGTAGGCGATCGGCGCGGCCGGGCCGACCACCTTCTGCAGGATCTGGGCGATGGGGAGGGGACCGGCCACGTACGTAGCTCCTTGCTCTCGTCGGCTCAGCGGGCCTGAACGCACTTGGCGTAGAGGTCGAGGAGCCGGTCCGATGGGTCGTAGCGAGCCTTCAACTGGCGGTACACGGGTCCGTTGTAGAGGGCCCAGAAGGTGTTCTCGTCGTAGAAGGCGGTGGAGTACAGCGACTTGCGCCCCCCAAGCCGTTGGACCTCGTCCTCCACCCAGCGGTTGTGGTGCGTGGGGTCCATGCCCTCCGCCAGGGCCACCGTGGACCAGAAACCGACATTGACGTACAGCGCAGCCGGGTCGAGGCGGTAGAGCTCCCAGGCGACGGACGGATCCCGTTGCCGCAGCGGGCACAGCCAGATGGGGGAGATCGGCACCTCTCGATCGAAGCCGGCCACGAACTCGGCCAGCTGGGCCAACGGGACCTCGATGTCCTGGATCACGCTCTCGCGCTCGGGGAGCCCCCGTCGCCGGTCGATCGCCGCCTTGACGTGGTGACGCTCCTCGAAGGCGGCAATCTTCCAGTAGACGCTGCTGCGCAGCAGGCGGGGCCCGAGGAACTTGCGGACCCACCGGCGCTGCACACCGAAGGCCCGCGAGCACCAGAACCAGTCGGTGTCCCACCGCCACAGGTAGTCCCGGACGCTCAACCAGTCCTCGTCGCGCTGCTGCAGGGACCGGTAGTAGATCTCGGTGCGGGTGTAGTCGCTGAGCCGGGGGGCGGCCTCCGCCCACGAGCCCAACGTGAGATAGCACTCGCCGGGTCCGAAGACGGTCCCGTCGACGAACGCCACCGCCTCGTCATGGTGGCGTCCGGCGGCATGCTGGCGTCCGGTGGCGCAGACCTCCTCGAGGCCCTCGACCAGCTCGTCGATGGTTCCGAAGCGGAGGTGGCGGAGGTGGACGAACGGGGCCACGGGCTCCAAGGCGATCTTGACCCGCACGGCGTAGCCCAGGGTGCCGTAGGAGTTGGGGAACCCGAAGAACAGGTCCCGGTGCTCGTTGTCGGGCCGGGCGGTGACCACGGAGCCCTCGCCGGTGAGGATGTCCATCTCCAGGACCGACTCGTGCACCAGGCCGTTGCGAAACGACGAGCTCTCGATTCCCAGTCCGCTGACCGCACCGCCCAGCGTGATGGTCTTGAGCTGGGGCACGACCGGGGGCATGAGGCCGAACGGGAGGGTGGCGTCGACCAGGTGCTCGTAGGTCGTCATGCCGCCCACATCCGCGGTGCGGGCGGCGGCATCGATGGCGATCACCCCGTCGAAGGCGGCGACATGGAGGCCGGGGGTGGATGAGCGGGCCCGGCTGCGGAACAGGTTGGAGGTCTTCTTGGCCAGCCGGACCGGAGCGCCGGGTGGCAGGGCGGCCAGCTGGCGAGCCAGATCCGCAACCTGTTGGTGGTAGGTGGCGAACGCGGCCCAGGCTCCGTTATCAGGAGCTCCGGCGGCGGTCGGTTGCGTTGCCCTGTCGACCACCGGTCACTCCCTTGTCGAGGCTGGCGGCCAAACGTAGCGGCGCCCGGCGCAGCTTACCGAGACCCTCGCACGCGTCGTGTGGGCCACCGACTGACGTGGAAGGATCGATCACGCCGGCCGCCCGGTTGCCTCGGCCGGTACCCATCATCAGTAGCAACAAGTCTGGAGTGCTCATGTCGTGGGGCAGGATGTTCAAGCGAGCGAACTCGTACGCGCAGGCCAAGGCCGAGTCGGAGCTCGATGCCCATGCCGACCCGCGAGTCCAGGTCCAGCAGGCCATCAGCGAGATGCAGGCCCATCATCGGGACCTGGAGGAGGCGGCCGCCCACGTCATCGCCCAGGACAAGCTGGCCAAGATGAAGCTGGCCGATCTGTCCACCCAGGAGGGGCGCTACACCAAGTCGGCGCTGGCCGCCCAGCAACAGGGCAACATCGACGCCGCCCGTACCTTCGCCACCAAGGTGGCAAGCGCCCGGGAGCAGATCGCCAGCCTGTCGGCTCAGATCCCACAGCTCGAGCAGGCGGCGAACGACGCCAAGGAGGCGGTGCAGGAGTCCGCCGACCAGTTGCAGCAGAAGATCAACGAGAAGGGCACCATCCTGGCCCAGGTCGACCAGACCCGCATGCAACAGGAGATGGCGTCAAGCATGAAGGCCGTCAGTGACCTCACCGGAAGCGGATCGGCCCCGTCCTTCGACGAGATCAAGCAGAAGGTCGCCGGCCAGTTCGCCGAGGCGCAGGCGTCCACCGAGCTGTCGTCATCCAGCCCCGAGGTCCTGGAGATGCACGCTCACCACGCCGAGCTCAACAGCGAGGCCGACGACATCCTGGCTCAGCTCAGCGCCGGGACCCTTCAGCCGGCCGCCCTGGCGCCGGGCCCGTCGTCCGGGTCCACGCCCGCCCCGCCCGCCACCTGAGGCGCCGCCCCTGAGG
>JALYVP010000146.1 GCA_030853185.1 Actinomycetota bacterium
CTGTCCCGCGAGGACCTGGACCGCTTCGGCGCCCTCAGCCAGCAACGAGCCCAGCGGGCCACCACCGAGGGTCGCTTCGAGGGCCAGATCCTCCCGGTCCGCCAGATCGTCAAGGACAAGGAGACGGCCAACCTCGTCGCCTCCGATGACCTGGTCACCACCGACGAGGGCATCCGCTCCGGCACCACCCCTGAGACCCTGGCCAACCTCAAGCCGGCGTTCAAGGCCGACGGCAAGGTGACGGCGGGCAACTCGTCGCAGATCACCGACGGTGCCTCTGCCGTCCTGATCATGAGCGAGGAGCGGGCGTCCGCGCTGGGCGTGACGCCCCGGGCCCGCTTCCACGCCTTCGCCCTGGCCGGCGTCGACCCCGTCACCATGCTCACCGGACCCATCCCCGCCACCACCAAGGTCCTGGAGAAGGCGAAGCTGACCATGGACGACATCGACCTCACGGAGATCAACGAGGCGTTCGCCTCCGTCGTCCTGGCGTGGGAGAAGGAGCATCACCCGGACATGGAGAAGGTCAACGTCAACGGTGGCGCCATCGCCCTCGGTCACCCGCTGGGCTGCTCCGGTTCCAAGCTCATGACCACCCTGCTCTACGAGCTGGAGCGCACCGGTGGCCGCTACGGCCTGCAGACCATGTGTGAGGGTGGCGGCATGGCCAACGCCACCGTCATCGAGCGTCTGGGCTGAGTCCCCGATTCATCCCCAGCTTGTGGACAAATCTGGGGAGAGAGATGACACCGCTGTAACTTCACCGGCCGGTAACCCCCCGTCCACGCGGGGCGGAGCCGGCCGGTCAGCGGTGTTGCCGTGCCGGCAGCCGCTCAGTGCCACTTGGTGGAGACGACGAACCCGGCGATGATGGCGCCCAGACCGCCCAGCAGGTACCCGTTGGACGGGGACGAGGGAAGCACACCGAGGTAGTTGAGGAGGATGGCCAGGACGCCGCCCCCGAAGAAGACGAGCATGAGCGTCGGTACCCACCACGGGCTCGGCTTGCGCTCTTCCTGGGAGGTCGGGGGGGTGTAGCGCCCCGTCGCCTCCCGGGCGTACCGGGGGCCAGCGGCACTCGACGTGGCCGTCCGGGTCGATGACTTGGCGGGACGGTTCGGGCGGGTCCCCTTCGGCGTCGCCCGCCCCGGTGCATCTTTGGTGCGTCGGGCCATCAACCTCGACACTAGGCGATCCGCCGATCTCCGACCGGGCGGCAGCCCCGGGCCGCCGGCGCTGCGACTCGGCGCCGACGGGGGGCGCAGGAGTCCCGTAGGCTCGGCGCTTGTGGCCCGGGTCCTCGTGATCGACAACTATGACTCGTTTGTCTACAACCTGGTCCAGTACCTGGGGGAGCTCGGGGCCGAGCCGATCGTGCGCCGGCCAACGGACATCGACCTGCCCGGGTTCGCTGATCTCGCCCCCGATGGGCTGCTCATCTCGCCCGGACCGGGCCGGCCCGAGGAGGCCACCACCGCCCTCAGCCTCCTTCACGCCGCCGCTGGGCGGATCCCGGTCCTCGGGGTGTGCCTGGGCCACCAGTGCATCGCCGTGGTCTTCGGGGCCAAGGTCGTCCGGGTCCCGGTCATGCACGGCAAGACATCGCAGATCGCCCACGACGGCCTCGGAGCGTTCGCCGGCCTTCCGGATCCTCTCGTCGCCACCCGCTACCACTCGTTGGCCGTCGAGGGGGAGGCCGGGAGTCTGGACGGCGCCGGCGGCCTGGAGGTGACGGCCTGGGCCACGGATGGGACGATCATGGGCATCCGCCATCGGCGCCTGGCTGTCGAAGGGGTGCAGTTCCACCCCGAGTCGATCCTCACCGACGGGGGCCACCGGCTGCTGGCCAACTGGTTGGAGTCGTGCGGGCAGGCTGGGGCGATCGCCGCCGCCGGCCCCGCCGCTGATCGCCAGCGCCTCCCCGCCTGAGCCCGGGCTCAGCCGGAGCACCCCGGCCCGCCGTCGATCAGCCCCCGGTCACCCCCCCGGGACGGTCGTTCCCCCGGGGACGGTCGAGGTGGTCGTCGATGACGGAGGAGGCGGGGTCGTGGACGGCGTGGTGGACGGCGCCGTGTACTGACCGATGGTGACCGTGACCGTCGATCCGTCCGTGGCGGCGGTGCCGGCGCTGGGCGTTTGGCCGACGACCAGCCCGTTCTGGCTGGAGGAGCTGGCCGTCCCGGTGGTGAAGCTGGCCTTCAACCCGGCGCTCTGCAGCGCGGACGCAGCCTGGGTCTGGCTGTCGCCGGAGAGGTTGGGAACCGTCACCCGGCCCGCCCCGGTCGAGACGTACACGGTGACGGTGGACCCGGCGGTGACCATGGTGCCGGCCTGCGGGTCTGTCCGGGTCACCTCCCCGGCGGCGATGGTGTCGGATGCCTCCGAGGCCGGCATGTCCCCCAGGCCGAGGCTGCCGAGCTTGTTGCCGGCCGCCGACGGGTTCTCCCCTGCCAGGGTGGGGATGGTGACCTGGGCTTTGCCGGTGGAGACGGCCAGGGTGATCAGGCCGCCCTGACCCTGGGTCTGGCCTGGCCCCGGTGTGGTGGTGATCACGTTCCCGGCCGGCACCGTGTCCGATGGCTGGGGGGCGGGGTTGACCTTGAAGCCGGCCGCCTGGAGGATCTGGGTGGCGTCGTTTTGGGACTTGCCGGTCACATCGGGGACCTTCACCTGGGTCGGCCCGGAGCTGACCACCAGGTTGATGGTGGTGCTCGTCTTGGTCTTCGAGCCTGGTGCCGGCTTGGTGGTGATCACGTCGCCCTGGGCCACGTCGGCGCTGGCCGCGCTGGTCGGGTTGATCTTGTGGAACCCGGCCCTGTTGAGCTCGGAGGTCGCCGCCTGCTCGGACAGGCCGACGACGCTGGCGGGCACCATCCGGGTGGGAGCCGAGTCCCACCAGCCGATGGAGCGGCCCAGGAAGAACACCAGCACGCCCAGGATGACCAGCAGGGCGACGAGCAGGGCCACGTAGCGGCCGGTACGGGACCGCTCCTCGATGGGCTCGTCGATGATCTCCTCGCCGGCGATGACGGTCGATGGCAGGGCGGTGGTGGCGGCGACGCCGCCCCCCGGGTCGACGGGGACCATCGTGGTGGGGACGGTGGCGGCGACGGGCAGGCCGGCCACGAACCGCTCGAGGTCGGCTTGCAGCTCGCCGGCGCTCTGGTAGCGGTCTTCGGGGTTCTTGGCCATGGCCTTCGCCACCACCGCCTCGTAGTCGGCGGGGATGTCCGGCTTCAGCTCCCGTAGGGGGACCGGTGTCTCGCGGACGTGCTTGTAGGCGATGGACACGGGGTTCTCGCCGGTGAAGGGGGCCTTGCCGGCCACCACCTCGTAGAGGACGACCCCGAGGGAGTAGACGTCGCTGCGGGCGTCGACCGGGAACCCCTGGGCCTGCTCGGGGGAGAAGTAGGTGGCGGTCCCCATGACCGCCCCGGTCTGGGTCAGGCCTTCCTTGGCGCCCGCGGCCCGGGCGATGCCGAAGTCGGCCACCTTGACCTGGCCGGAGTTGTCGATCAGCACGTTGCCGGGCTTCACGTCGCGGTGGATGACCCCCCGCCCGTGGGCGAAGTCGAGGGCGGCGGCCACATCGGCGCCGATGCTGGCGGCCCGGCGGGGATCGAGAGGCGCCTCCCGGACCACGGCCGAGAGGGTGCGGCCGTCGACGTACTCCATGACGATGCAGTAGGTCGATTCCCCCTGGCCCCAGTCGTAGATGGAGACGATGTTGGGGTGGGCCAGGCTGGCCGCCGCCTGCGCCTCCCGGCGGAACCTCCGCACGAACGACTGGTCGACCGACAGCTCGGGGAACAGGACCTTGAGGGCCACCTCACGGTCGAGAAGGAGGTCCCGGGCCAGGTAGACCTGCGCCATGCCCCCCCGGGCGATGTGGCGGACGAGCTCGTAGCGCTCGGAGAAGATCGGCGGCGAGTTGGTGGTCACGGGCCCCCCGGTGCGGGGGCGCCCGGTGCGGGGGCGCCCGGTGCGGGGGCGCCCGGAGCCTGGCCACCTGGTGCCTGGCCACCTGGTGCCTGACCGGCCGGCTGGCCGGAGGTGTTGACGGCGCCCCCGGCGTTGCCGGCCGCCGCCGAACCGCCCGACAGCCACGCCTGGATGACGGCTTTGGCGATGGGGGCGGCGATGGTCCCGCCCTGGTAGGCGTTACCGGACGGCTGGTCGGGGACGAGGACAGCCACGGCGATGGACGGGTTGGGGTTGGGGGCGAAGGCGGAGAACCAGGCGTCGATCTTCCCTGTCCCGGTCTGCGCCGTACCCGTCTTGGCCGCAACCTGAACGCCCGGGATGGCGGCCGCCCCGCCGGTGCCCTTGGGGTTGTTGACGACCGACAGCATGAGCTGGGTCATCTGGGCGGCCGTCTGGGGTGACGTGGCCGTCAACCAGGGCTTGGGGCTGTAGGTGCTCACCGTCTGACCCTGGGAGTCGGTGACGTGGCCGAGCACGTGGGGGGTCATGATGACGCCATTGTCGGCGATGCCCGCTGCCGCCATGGCCATCTCCAGGGGTGTGGCCTGGACGTTCTGCTGGCCGATGGCCGAGAAGGCGATGGCGGGCGGGTTCTTGGCGATGGTGCCGGCCGGCGGGAAGGCCGACTGGATGGCGAAGGGCAGGTCGATCGGGACCTGCTGGTCGAAGCCGAACGAGTGGGCCTCGTCGTAGAGGTTGGTCGCACCCAGGTCCAGGCCCACGGCGCCGAAGCCGGTGTTGCAGCTGACGGTGAACAGGGCGGGGAGCTGACCGCCGCAGGTCTCCCCGCCGAAGTTGTGCAGCTGGCTGGTGGTCAGGGGAAGCGGCAGCGCCGAGAGGGTTGGGTAGGTCTTGGTGGCCAGCGCCGGGTCGTGGTCGAACACCGCGGCCGCGGTGAGGATCTTGAACGTTGAGCCGGGAAACGCCCGGCCCCGGTAGCCGGCGGGGGAGAGGGGGTTGCCGGGGGCCGTGGTGATGGCCTTGTAGTTGGTGGTGGTCTGAACGGTGTCGTGGATGGCCAGCTGGTTGGGATCGTAGGAGGGGTTGGAGTACATGGCCAGGATGGCTCCGGTGCTCGGGTTGATGGCCACCACCGATCCGGCCTTGCTGCCCAGGGCGTTCCTGGCTGCCAGTTGCATGCGCTGCGACGTCGTCAGGGTGATCGCCTGGGTCTTGTCCGTGGTGGTCAACAGGCGTTTGAAGGCGTTGAGGTTGGTGGGGACCCGGTTGTTGAAGTTGGCTCCGGTCAGGGTCTTGTCGTAGGTCCGCTCGACCCCGTCGGAGCCGTAGGTGAACGAGAAGAAACCCGTCAGCTGGGAGAACAACGGGCCCTCTGGATACTGGCGGAGGTACTTGAACTGGTCGGTGGTCGCCTGCGAGTGGGCCAGGGTGACACCGTCGGCGGCGACGATGTCGCCTCGGGGGGTGTCGAACTCCTTGACCACGGCTCGCCCGTTGCGGGGGTTGTGGTCGAGCGAGTTGGCCCTCACCACCTGCAGGTAGTTGAGCTGGATGAACAGGGCGACGAACAGGGCGATCATCCCCACGCCGACCAGGCGGATCTGGCGGTTCATGGTCTCACCGCCGTCATACCCGCACCGTCAGGGTCTGGTCGTCGGGGATGGATTGGGGCGTCTCGGCGTCGTGGGAGATTCGCAGCAGGAGGGCCACCAGGACGTAGTTGGCGATCAGCGACGAGCCGCCGTAGGAGACGAACGGCAGGGTGATGCCGGTGAGGGGGATCAACCTGGTCACCCCGCCCACGATCACGAAGGTCTGGATCCCGAGGATCAGCGACAGCCCGGCGGCCAGGAGCTTGTCGAACTGCCGCTCGCAGCGCACCGCGATCCGCAGCCCGGCGCCCACCATGAGCAGGTACCCCATGAGCAGGGCGGCGGCGCCGAACAAGCCGATCTCATCGGCGATGACGGCGAAGATGAAGTCGGTGGAGGCCTCGGGGATGTGGGCGGCGTTGGACTGCCCGGGGCCCTCGCCGCCGACCCCGCCGGCGGCGATGGCGAACCAGGCCTGGATGATCTGGTAGCCGGAACCGTTGGCGTGGGCCCACGGGTTGATCCACGCCGAGATGCGGGACTTGGCGTGGCCGATGACCTTGAGGGCGAAGTACGCCCCGGCCGCGAACAACCCTGTCCCCAGCCCGAGGTAGTAGGCCTGGCCGGTCGACATCCACAGCATGCCGATGAACAGGGTGAAGAACAGGAACGACGAGCCCAGGTCGTTCTCGGCGAAGAAGATGACCAGGGAGAGGCCCCAGGCCACCAGGATCGGGGCCAGGTAGCGGGGGTCGAGGACCAGGAACCGGCCGACGCGCTTGGTGGCGTGGGCGAGCAGGTCGGCCCGCTCCACCAGCACCGAGGCGAAGAACACGGCCAGGGCCAGCTTGGCCAGCTCGCCGGGCTGGAAGTTGAAGCCGCCCAGGCGGATCCACAGCCGGGCCCCGTTGATGTTCTGGCCCAGGTGGGGGACCAGGGGGAGCAGCAGCGAGCCGATGCCGACGAAGGCGAAGATGTAGCGGTAGCGCTCCAGGTCGCGGGCCTTGCGCACGACGAGCAGGGTGACGATGAACAGGGCGATCCCGACGGCGGTGAAGAGGGCTTGCTTGCCCGCCTCACCGTTGTTGAGGCGGGCGATGAACACGTAACCGACCCCGTTGAGCAGCCCCGCGGTCGGCAACAGGATGGGGTCGGCGTTGGGGGCGAGGAAGCGCATGGCCACATGGGCGGCCAGCAGCAGGGCGAAGATGATGACGAGGAACGGGACGATGTTGGCCGGCAGGGACCCGGCCTTGCCGAAGCCGGCCAGGATGTACAGGCCGCCGGTGAGGATGACGGCGAGCACGATCAGGCCGAGCTCGGTGCGCCTGCGGGCGGGGCGGTGCCTCAGGGTGGCGATCATGAGACGGGGGGCCCGCCGCCGGGGGTGACAGTGAAGGGGGCTGGGCTGGTGGCCACGGAGCCGGCGCCATGGGCGGCCTGCTCCTCGGCCCGGAGGTTGGCCACGTACTGGCGGGCGGCGCCCAGGCTGTCCTCGGTCTTGCCGGCGCTGAGCTCGCCCAGGTGGCGGGCCTCGACCTGGGCGGTGGTGACCCCGGTGCGGACCGCCACCGTCGGTTTGATCCACAGCACCCCGCCGGGCCGGCCCTGGTAGATGGTCAGGGCGTTGCCCGAGAGCCCGACGTAGTAGCTGGAGCGGGCGTACCAGTCGGTCCCGCCGACGGCGATGGCCGCCACGGCCAGGAGAGCGATGACGAATGCCACCGAGCGGACGGTGACCAGCCCCGGCCGGGGGCCCCGGGCCACCTTGGCCTCCCGCCGGCGCTGGCGGCGGCCCTTGGAGACCTCGTCAGGGGGAGAGGGGGACACGGTGGGGACGGTGGTGGTGGCGCCGACGGCGGGAACTGCCCGGGTGGCGTCGGTGTCGGGCCCGGTGACCTGGTCGAGCCCGCCTGGTTGGGGAATGGCCCCGCCCGCCACGCCGACCGTCTGGTCTGAGGGTGCGGCCGCGGTGGCGCCGTCGCCGGCCACGCCGTCGCCGGTCACGTCGACGATGACCACCGTGATGTTGTCGGCCCCGCCCTTGGCCTTGGCCTCCTCCACCAGCTGGCGGGCGGCCTCGTCGGGGTCGCCCAGGCGCCGCAGGACCGATGCGATCTGATCGTCGGACACCTCGCGGGACAACCCGTCGCTGCAGAGCAGGAACCGGTCACCGTCGCAGGGATCGACCACGCTCAGGTCCACGTCGACATCGGGGTAGACCCCGAGGGCCCGGCTGAGGACGTGGCGCTGCGGGTGGCGTTCGGCCTCCTCGGCGGCGATCTGGCCCTCGGCCACCAGCTCGGCCACCAGGCTGTGGTCAGCGGTGACCTGGCTGATCTCCCCGTGGCGGACCAGGTAGACGCGGGAGTCGCCGACATGGACCACGGCCAGGGCCGGGACGCCGTCGCCGCTGGTCAGGGCCACCGCCGCCAGGGTGGTGCCCATGCCGTGCATCTCGGGGTTGGCCCGGGCCCGCTCGAACACGGCCCGGTTGGCCGCCTCGGCCGCCTCGACCAGGGCCTCGGCCGTCGGCGCACCGGCCGTGAACGCCTGAGCCAGGGCCTGGCATGCCACCTCGGAGGCGACCTCGCCGGCGGCGTGGCCGCCCATGCCGTCCGCCACCGCGAACAGGGGCGACGCCAACAGCGCCTGATCCTGGTTGTTGGCCCGGACCAGGCCCACATCGGTCGCCGAGCCGGCGCGCAGGGTGGTCACCGGGCCAGCACCATGGTGGTGCGGCCCGTCTTGAGGCGGTCGCCGTCGCGCAGGGCCACGGGCGCGGACACCTTGTTGTCGTTGACGAACGTGCCGTTGGTGCTGCCCAGATCCTCGACGAAGAGCTCGCCGTCGCGGCGGAAGACCCGGGCGTGCAGCTGGGACACGAACGTGTCCTCCGGCAGGGACACCCCACAGCCCGGAGCCCGGCCCACGGTGAGCTCGGAGCCCAGGTCGAAGCGCTGCCCGGCCCGTTCCGGCGGGTCGCTGATCTCCAGCTGCCCGGCGTCGACGGCGGCGGCCCGGGACGCCGCCC
>JALYVP010000147.1 GCA_030853185.1 Actinomycetota bacterium
ACTGGTAGCTCAACCACCGAAGGCCATGGCCGGCGACCTCATGGCCGGCGTCGACGACCGCTCTGGCGGCCGCCGGGTTGCGGGCCAGGGCGGTGGCCACCCCGAACACGGTGATGGGCAGGCCCCGGCGGGCGAAGACCCGAAGGACCCGCCAGAAACCGGCACGACTGCCGTACTCGTAGAGCGACTCCATGCTCATGTGGCGGTCCCCGAAGGCGTCGACGCCGACCATCTCGGAGAGGAACGTCTCGGAGGTGGCATCGCCGTCGAGGACCGACCGCTCCGAACCCTCCTCGTAGTTGAGGACGAACTGCACGGCGACCGACGCCCCTCCGGGCCAGTCGGCCGCGGGCGGCCGCCCGGCGTAACCGACGAGGTCGCGGGGATAGTCGGTCACGGATCGAGCCTCTGGTCGATCAGGCGGAGCGCGGCCAGCAGCGTCCGGGCCCCGGCCACCAGCGCCTCGGGCGCCGTGGCCTCCGCCGGGTGGTGGCTGACGCCGCCAACACTGGGCACGAACACCATGCCGATCGGCCCGAGGGTGGCCAGGTGTTGGGCGTCGTGGCCGGCTCCGCTGGGCAGTTCCACGGTCGACAGGCTCAAGCCGGCGGCGGCCTCGCCGATGGCGGCGCGCAGGACGGCGGAGGTCGGCACCGACGGGCTTGACGACGTCGGCGTCACCGTCACCGTCACCCCTCGGGCGGCCGCCACCGCGCCGGCCTCGACCCGCAGTCGCTCCACGGCCTCGTCGCATGCGCCATCGTCGATGCTGCGGATGTCGTAGGTCAGGATGACACGATCAGGCACCACGTTGCCGTTGCCGGGTCCCACGACCAGCGAACCAACGGTGGCCACCGAGGCCGGCCCTCTGGTGGCCAGCTGCTCGACCGTGGCCACCAGCGGCGCCGCCGCCACCAGAGCATCGCAACGCAGGGACATCGGCGTTGTCCCGGCGTGATTGGAACGGCCTGACACCGACACCGTGCCCCGGCGATCTGAGGTGATGGCGGTCACCACGCCGATGGCCACGCCCTGGTCGTCGAGGACCGGTCCCTGCTCGATGTGCAGCTCCAGATAGCCGGCGATCGGCGGCCATGCGCAGCCTCGAACACCGTCGGGATCGTCGCCGGCTGCCGCCAACCGCTCGGCCAGGGTCCTCCGGTCGGCTCCGACGGCATCAAGGTCGATCGGCTTCCCTGCGACTGCTCGGCTGCCGGTGAACGGGGGGGCGACCACGCCCTCCTCGTTGGCCCACGCCACCGCCCGCACGGGGTGGCGGAGCCGCTCGCCCGCCCGGGCCAGGGCGGCCACGATCTCGAAAGCCGCCACCGTTCCATAGGCTCCGTCGAGCGCTCCGGCGGTCGCGACCGTGTCGAGATGGCTGCCCATCACCACCGGTGCCGCCCCGGTCACGCGGCCCGGCCACTCGGCGAGGACATTGCCCACGGCGTCGGTGGTGACGACGATCCCGGGATGGGCCACCCAGCGACGCAGCGCGGCGCGCGCTTCGAGGTCCTGGGGGGACCAGGCCAGACGGCTCACGCCGCTGCCCCCGGCGGCCGGGGCCGAAGCCGCGAGGGCGGCCAGGCGGGACAAGAGGCGTTCCCCGTCGAGCTCGGCGCCCATCTCAGCGTGGTTCGAACCGCAGCACGGCATCGAGGTTGGCGTTGGCGGCGAGGAAGCGCTGGTAGGCCCGGAACCCCCCAAGCTCAGCGATGTCGATGACCTTGTCCCCCGGCTGCAGTCGAGACGGCACCAGGAGCATGGCGTGGACCGCCTCGCCGTCGATCAGGGTGATGGTACCCAGCTCGAGCTCTTGGGGCTCAGTGGGCAGCAGAGAGTCGTGGAGGACCCTCTCGGGGATGTCGTAGAGCTCCCCGTCGATGCAACGCCCGCCGGACGCCGCCGGGTACAGGGCGGGGAACTCGTCACGCACGGCGAAGAAGCGGTAGGCGGCGGTCGTCCGGGCCGGGCCGAGCAACGTTGAGCCGGCGTGCGCTCCGTGGTCCTTCTGGCCGGTCATGGCCGTGCCGTTGAGGAACATCAGGGTCACGGGCGGCCCGATCGCAAGAAGTGGAGGCGGTCCCCGGCGATGGCCACCAAGGCCGCGCATCCGGCATCGAGCTCGTGGCGACGGTCACGGCCCAGGCGCTCTTCCAACACGACGATCATGGCCTCGGGCGGCCGACCGGCCACCCAGGCCACGAACGGGAACCCGAAGCGCTCCTCGTAGCGATCGTTGAGGGTCGACAGGCAGCGGGCCGTGGCGTCGCTCATGGCTGCGCCCTGCTCCCGGTGGGACAGGGTGCTACGCCGGGCCAGGGTGGCCGAATCGGTACCGATGCGGGGGTGGGCCCGCAGCAGGGCGCCGCGGGTCGGGTCGTCCATAGCCGCGATGGCCTCGGCGGCGGCGCCCAGCTGCTCCTCCCAATCGCCGAAACGACGCCCGATCATGGCCCCCACCAGAGGGCCGGCGTCCTCCCACAGGGGCCGCAGGGCCGACGCCAGGGCGGCGGGGCCGAGGTCACCGAGCGATTCGGCGTCCACCAGCACCGGCGGAACCGGGCCGCCTGGTCCCGGCTCACGCCCCGAGATAGGTCACCGCCGAGGCGCCGGAGGCCAGCAGCGGGACGTGGTAGTGGCGATCCCCGCCAAGCTCCACCGTGACCGCCACGGCCGTGAGGAAGGCGCCACCGGTGCGCCACGAGATGCGGTAGCGACCGGGAGCCAGCCCGATGGCCAGCGATGCCACCCGCCCCTCGTCGTCGGTGGTGGCCTGGCCCATCAGCTCACCGCTCTCGTCGTGGACGCTGACCGCCAGCCCGGGCCGGCCTCCGCCCCCGGCAGCGTCGAGGACATGGGTGGACAGGCTGGCCGTCATCGCCCCGATGATGGCCGTTCCACGGCCCCCATGCGGGTCCGGACGAGGAATTCACAGGGTTTGCCGACCGACGAAACATGGCGTTCACGGCCAACGCATGATTCGGAAACCTGGCCTCCTTAGCGTCTCGGGGCGCAGCCGATCGAAAGGTGACGATGTCAGATCGCATGGACCGACGGGCGTTTCTGCGCAAGGGGGGCGTCGCAGGACTCGGGATTGCCGGCCTGAGCGCCAGCCTGCCCACCTTGTTGAGCGCCTGCGGGTCGAGCGGGACCACGGCCACATCGGCCTCGACGACGAAGGCCGGGGGCCCGCCGGCCGCCGGAAGCCTGAGCGCCATCGTCCTGCAACTCTCGTGGATCAAGAACGCCGAGTTCTCCGGCGAGTACATCGCCGACACCAACGGCTACTACTCGGCTGCCGGCCTCAAGGGCGTATCCCTGCTGTCGGGAGGACCGAGCGTGGCCCAGGACTCGATCGTCGCCGCCGGGAAGGCCTTTGTCGGCATCTCCTCCCCCGACATCACCGCCCCGGCGGTCCTCAAGGGCGCCCCCTTGGTGGTCGTCGCCGCCCAGTACCAGAAGAACCCGTTCGCCATCATGTCCCTGGCCAGCGCCCCCCTGAAGACCCCCCAGGACATGATCGGCAAGAAGATCGGGGTGCAGTCGACCAACCTTTCGGTGTGGAACTCGTTCCTCAAGGCCAACGCCATCGACTCCTCGAAGGTGACCGTCTTCCCGGCCCAGTTCGACCCCACCCCTCTGGCTCAGAAGCAGTGCGACGGTTGGTTCTCCTTCATCACCAACGAGCCCATCGAGCTGGGGGCCCAAGGGGTGGAGACGACAACCTTTCTCCTCAACGACTTCCACTACCCGCTGGTGTCGGAGAGCTACATGGTCAACAAGAGTGCCCTCTCCGATGCCGGCCAGCGGGCCCAGCTCAAGGCGTTCCTCACCGCTGAGATCCGGGGCTGGCACGATTCGCTCAAGGACCCCTCCGCCGGCCCGACACTGTCGGTGAACAAGTACGGAGCCAACCTGGGCAACAAGGTCGACGAGCAGACCAAGGAGTCGATGGCCCAAAACGCCCTGATCCTCGACTCGCGGACCATGACCGATGGCATCCTCACCATCACCCCCGCCCAGATCGACGAGAACCTGTCCACGCTGGCCATCTCCGGGGCCAAGATGGACACGTCGTTCTTCAACACCTCGATCATCGACGAGGTGTACGCCGAGAACCCGTCGCTCAAGGCGAGCCCGGTGTGATCGTGGGACCCGTCGACGTCCACCCCAGTGCCCGCCGCAACGGTGACCGGATCCACGACGGCAGGCAGGGAGCGGCGATGGGAGACACGGGTCTGAGCATGCGGGGCCTCACCAAGACCTTCCGGGTCGGCCGGCAGGTCGTCACCGCCCTGGACGGCTTCGACTACTCATCACCGAGTGGCGCATTCGTCGCCCTCCTCGGCCCGTCGGGCTGCGGCAAGTCGACCATCCTCCGCATCCTCGCCGACCTGGAGTCACCGACGTCAGGAGAGGTGCTGGTGCACGGCGAGGCACCCTCGGCTTCGAGGGGCAAGAAGCTCGGGATCGCCTTCCAGGATCCTGCCCTGCTCCCGTGGCGGTCCGTGTTCGCCAACGTCCGGCTGCCGCTGGAGATCAACGGGACCAGGGTGCCCGACGCCGCCATCCACGACCTCATCAAGCTGGTCGGCCTGGAGGAGTTCACCAAGGCCCGACCGGCCCAGCTGTCGGGAGGCATGCGCCAGAGGGTGGCCATCGCCCGGGCGCTGGTCGTCGAACCGGAGATCCTCCTCCTTGACGAGCCGTTCGGGGCCCTCGACGAGATGACCCGCCAACGACTCAACCTCGAGTTGCAGCGGATATGGACGGAGCGTTCGACCACCACCCTGCTGGTCACGCACTCCATCTCCGAAGCGGTGTTCCTGGCCGACGAGGTGGCGGTCATGACCGCCCGGCCGGGCCGGGTCATGGCCCGGATCCCCATCGGGCTGCCCCGACCCCGGACGCCGGGGATGATGCGCTCGGCACCGTTCCACGCTCTCTGCGACCAGCTCAGCGAGCTGCTCTTCGGCGCCGCGGCGGCCGACTCGTCGTGAGCCTGGCTACTCCAGGCGTCCCGCCTCCAACCGTGCGATCCCGCCCGGCCCTGCCTGTCTGGGCCACCGGGATCATGGCGGTGATCGGCCTGATGGTGGGGTGGGAGATCCTCACCGCCGGCCTGGCTCCCGGCAGCAAGGTGTGGCCGTCGCCGATCCACATCGTCTCCACCATGCACACCGACGGCTGGCACTTCTATTGGCCCAACCTGCGAACGACTCTGTGGGAGGCCAGCCGCGGCTTCGTGTGGGGGAACCTGGCGGCGGTCGTCGTGGCCATTGTGGCCGTCACCGTGCCCGTGCTCGAGGGACCCCTGACCCAGCTCGGCGTCGTGTCCTACTGCCTGCCCATCGTGGCCGTCGGATCGATCTTCGTGATCGTCTTCAGCGGCGAAACCTCCAAGGTCATCCTGGCCGCCATGGCCGTCTTCTTCACCACCTTCGTGGGCATGGTCCTCGGGCTGCGCTCGGCTGCGCCCACCAGCCTGGACCTGGTCCGGGCCTACGGTGGAGGGGTCCGCCACCAGTTGCTTCGGGTCCGTCTGCGATCATCGCTGCCCAGCCTGTTCGCCGCCCTGCGCATCGCCGCGCCGGCCGCCGTGCTCGGGGCCATGATCGGCGAGTACCTCGGCCAGCAGGACAGCGGACTGGGCCAGGCCATGGTCGCGTCCGAGCAGGCCTTCAACGTGCCCCGCACCTGGGGCCTGGCCCTGACCGCCACCCTCATCGGCGGCATCGCCTTCGTGATCGTGGCCAACCTCGGCCGGAAGCTGACCCCCTGGGCCCAGCCCACCCCCCGGCGATGACGATCCAGACGATCGCACCATCGCTCGCCCTCCCCGACGCTCTCGTCCCGGCCAGGAGGGTGCATCCCGGGCGCCGCCTGCCTGCCCGACTGGGGCTGGGCGTCCTCAGGACCCTGCTGTCCGTCGCCCTGGTGCTGGTGCTGTGGGAGGCCTTCCTCAAGGTCTTCCACGTGTCGTCGTTCGTCGGCAAGGGGCCTCTCGACGTGTGGCGCTACCTGACCAGCCAGTCGAGCGCCGCGGCCAACCGGACGGCCGTCCTCCACGAGTCGGCGACCACGCTGCGCGACGCTGTCCTCGGGCTGGCGGGCGGCACCTTGGCTGCCATCGGTGCCGCCCTGACGTTCCATCTGTGGAAGTTGGCATCCCAGGCCCTGATGCCCGTCGCCATCACCCTCCGGTCGGTCCCGCTGGTGGCCATGACCCCGCTCATCGTGGGCGTGTTCGGCCAGAACCTGGGCGCGGTGACCATCATCGCCGGGGTGGTGACCTTCTTCCCCACCCTGGTCAACCTCACCATCGCCCTCAACGGGACCCCCCAGGAGGCCGTCGACCTTTGCCGCGCCTACGGGGCCGGGCCCCGCACCACCCTCATCAAGGTGCAGATCCCCACGGCCCTGCCCGCCCTGTTCGCCTCGCTCCGCATTGCCGCACCCCTCGCCCTGGTCGGCGCCCTCCTGGCCGAGTGGCTGGCCACCGGCAAGGGCCTGGGATACACGATGCTCACCGCCGGCGCCCAGTCGGACTACCCGGCGGTGTGGGCCCGGGTCGTCGCCGCCACCGTGTACGCCTTGGCGCTCTACGTCCTCGTTGGTGTCGTCGAGCGCGCCGCGTTGGGTCGTTTCGGCTCGACGACCACCTGAACCGGTGACCGGGAACGGCATCCCGACGTCCCCGGGAGCACCCGCTGATCTGGTGGTGGGCGACGCCCGGATGGTGGCCACGGTGGACGACCACCGCCGCGAGCTGGCCGGCGGCTGGGTGGCCATCACTGCTGGGCTGATCACCGCGGTCGGCACATCGAGCGAGGCCGTGCCGCCCGCCGCCGACATCCTCGACGCCGGCGGGTGCCTGGTCACACCCGGCCTGATCAACACCCACCACCACCTGTACCAGAACCTGACCCGGGCCTATGCCCCTGCGGTGAGCTCGTCGCTGTTCGACTGGCTGAGCGCCCTCTACCCGCGCTGGGCCCAGCTCGACGAGGAGGCTGCCTACCTCTCAGCGTGGGTGGGTCTGGCCGAGCTCGCCCTCGGGGGGTGCACCACCTCAACGGACCACCTCTACGTCCACCCCCGTGGCCGCGGTGACCTGGTCGCCGCCGAGATCGCCGCCGCCACCGAGATCGGCATGCGCTTCCACCCGACCCGGGGATCAATGAACCTGTCGGTCAAGGACGGCGGCCTGCCTCCGGACTCCGTCGTCGAAGACGACGACGAGATCCTGGCCGACAGTCAGCGGCTGGTCGAGTCCCACCACGACCCGTCATGGGGCGCCATGGTCCGCATCGCCCTGGCCCCCTGCTCCCCGTTCTCGGTGACCCCGGAGCTGATGCGGCGCACCGCCGAGCTGGCCGAGCACCTCGACGTGCGCCTTCACACCCATCTGGCCGAGGATCCCGACGAGGACCGTTATGCCCAGGCGAACTTTGGCCGGCGGACGGTCGACCACTTCGAGGAGGTGGGATGGATGACCGGCCGGTCGTGGGTGGCGCACGGCATCTATCCCGACGCCGGCGAGATCAGCCGCCTGGGCGCGGCAGGGGTGGGCGTGTCCCATTGCCCGTCGTCGAACATGATGATCGGAGGCGGCGGGCTGGCTCCCGTGGCCGAGCTGCGAGCCGCCGGAGCACCCGTCGGCCTGGGCTGTGACGGCTCGGCGTCGACCGATCACGCGTCGCTGTGGCTGGAGGCCCGCACCGCCCTGCTCCAGGGGCGGCTGCGGGGCGGGCCGGCCGCCATGGGCGCCAGGGATGCCCTCGAGATCGCCACTCGGGGATCGGCGGGGTGCCTGGGGCGGACGGGTGAGCTGGGCCAGCTCGCCGTGGGCTCGGTGGGCGACCTGGTGTGCTGGCCCCTGGAGGGGGTCGCCTTCGCCGGCGCTCTCACCGATCCGGTCGAGGCGTGGCTGCGCTGCGGACCGGTGGCCGCCCGCCACACCGTTGTCTCCGGCCGGGCCATCGTGCGAGACGGGGCCCTGACCGCGGCTGGGGTCGACGACATCGTCGACCGCCATCGCCGCGCCGCGGCTCGCATCCAGGGGGTGGCGGTGTGAAACCGCCACCCTTCGACTACGTCTGCGCCACCTCCCTGGAGGAGGCCGTCTCCGCCCTGGCCGGCGACGAGGACGCCAAGGTCCTGGGGGGCGGCCAGAGCCTGGTGCCGCTGCTCAACCTGCGTCTGGCCCGGCCGACGGTGCTGGTCGACATCGCCCGGCTGGGCCTCGACGAGGTGACCGTCGACGGGGGGATGCTCCGAGTCGGGGCCATGGCCCGCCAGCGACGACTGGAGGTCGACCCCCTCGTTGCCGCCGCCGTTCCCCTGCTGAGCGACGCCGTCGCCCAGGTGGGGTACCCAGCCACCCGCAACTGGGGGACGATCGGGGGCTCGCTGGCTCATGCCGACCCGGCCGCCGAGTTGCCGGCGGTGGCCGTCGCCCTGGGCGCCTCGCTGCTCGCCACCGGACCGACGGGGTCCCGCCGCCTCGACTGTGCCAACCTGGCCGACGGGTTCTTCACCACCACCCTGGCC
>JALYVP010000457.1 GCA_030853185.1 Actinomycetota bacterium
CCGCGACACCGAGGAGAGGCGATCATGACCGACACCAACGTCCCCGATCAGCCAGACGCTCAAGCGCTGCTGAACCCGGGCCAGCTCGAGGCCGCTCTGCGCGCCCGGGCACAGGGCAACTACCCGGCCGAGGCGGCGGTCGAACTGGTCTTCGCACACGGGACGTGGTCCTACCGGGCCGAGTTCATCAGCTTGTTCGAGGTCTGCCCGACCTTTTCTGATGACGGCTTGTTCTTTGCCCCTGTCGACGGGGCGAGGGCAGGGGAGCTAGTGGGGTCGTCGAGCGAGGTGCAGATGCTGGCCATCGCCGGTGAGCTTGTCGGCAACGACTCCGGCGGGCCCTTGGCGAGTTGCTGTCCGGGCTCGATCAGACCGACACCACGATTGTGCTTCGCGCTGTTCTCCATGTCGGAAGAGGTCACGAGGCTCGGACCGTCACCTTGCAACTGTTCGCGGCGTGAACTCGTGTATCCAGCGATTCCCTACCTATACACCGAACGCCTGCGACGGGTGGTCATCAGCCCCGGGTGTCGGCCGCTCGCCCTCGGCTCGCCGGTCGCCATGGGTGGGGAGCGACTGGCGCTCTCCCTCCGATTGGAAGGGACGCCGATGTCCGTGAACCATCCCGTGTCCGCCTCCGCCCGTCAACGAGCTCGGGAGCATCAGCGGGCAACCACCAAGGCCGTCGCCACCGTCGAGGCGGCGTCGGGCCGCCAGAAGGCCGCACAAGGCAAGCGGGCCGAGGTTCTCGCCGCTCAGGACGGCCTTGTCGCCGCCGCCCAGGCGGACCTGTTCGCGGCGATTGCCGGCTTGAGCGCCGTGGTGGGCGTCGAGGTGGCCGCTGGTCTGCTCGACCTGCCCAAAGCCGAGGTGCGCCGGGCCGTAACAGCCCGAGAAGAGGCTATGGCGCCATGAGCGCTCGGATCACTCGGTCACCCACCCATGGTTCGGATGCATGTGGTGAAGGTCGAACTTCGAAGCCATCATTCGAAATCCTCCGTGTTGGTATCGCCCATTGTCTAATCAGGGCCGCATCCGACTATTCGCTCGTCACCGCCGGCGCTGTCACCAAGGGTCTCGAGGCTCGACGCTGCGGATGATCGCCGCGCAGCGTCCGGACCGGCGGATATTGTCAATTGGCGTTCAACAGGCGATCCAGATCGAAGAGGACGCCAGCTTCCCACCCGACGTGGTGTGCAGGACGGCCCACTCGTTGGCCTACCGGGAGTCCGGAGCGCCGATGCGGTCAGGGTTGAACGGGGCCGCGTCGCACCGGCAGGCAGAACGCCCGGGCGCTCGGGATGCGGGCCCGACTTCCGCGACGCCATATTTTGCTGGGGCCTCCGGGCCCCTTCCTCGGTCCCGTAGACCTGGAGGCGACCAGCGCCGACCGAACCGTCCTCGACGCCGTGGATCACGCCGCCGTCTACTCGCACCTGAATCGGGACCGGATCCCCAGCCATGTCGACGGCGAGGTGGTCGACCTCTCATTCGCGTCGGATTCCTGGCGACGCCTGGTCGGGGATCCGAGACGACCCGAGCCGGCTCGGTCGCCGCCACTTCGAGGCATGCGTGTTCGCCTACCTGGCCGAGGAGCTACGCGCCGGCGACGTCGCCGTGGTCGGGATCGCAGGCGTACGCCAACTGGACCGCCCAGCTGATCCCCTGGGGTGACTGCGAGGGCGGGCCGATCCAACCCGATCTCACACCTGCCGATCTTCGATGGCCACCGCGGGCGCACCCACTGCATCGCCGCCGTCACAGCCGTCACCCTCGCCGCCCTGGAGCGCCACCAACATCGTCGCCACCGCCGTGGCCGCCGGCATCGCGGCCTGCACTGGCGGCGCAGAGCTCTCCCGGCGCCTCCGCCACGCCGGCCCCATCCTCTGCGTCCCCTTCGGAGCTCTGTTCGGTTACGCCACCGCCCGATGGGTTCACCCCGGATGGTGGCCCATCGCGGGGGTCGCCGTCCCTTACCTCAGCCCCCTCCTCGGCGACACCATCACCCCCGGCGGCGTCCCCTGGCTCCTCCCCGCAACCCAGCCCAGCGGTGATCTCTCCATGAGACCAAATCGCTAGCACGGCATGGTCGATCCCGCTGTTCCGCACCGGACGAACCTTCGAGCTGACCGTCCTCAGCCCCCTAC
>JALYVP010000458.1 GCA_030853185.1 Actinomycetota bacterium
GGGGTCCCTGCCGGTCGGTTTGGGCACGTACTCGTAAAGGGCGGCGTAGGAGCGCAGCTTGGCGGCCAGGCGGCCGACAGTTTCGGTGCCCCGGTCGACCTCGACGAAGCGGCAGAGCAGCTCGTCGCCTTCGGGCCAGTGGATCGTGTAGTGCAACACGGCATCGACGACCAGCAGGACGCTGCCGGGCCCGGTGGTGGGCCGGTCCGCGATCCGAAAGGCGATCTCATGGTCCCAGTCGGCCGGGCTGCACTCATGTCCCAGGGTCCGGGCCGCGGTCACGAACGCTGCTCCGACGTCATTGGTGGCCAGGGTGTGGGCTTGGAGCGGACCGAGGGCCCGGGCGGTGCTCATCCGGTAGCGCCGTTCGGCGACGTCTTCTCCTGTCTCGGCGGCGTCGGCGCCGAGCTCGGTCCCCCACCAAAGCGACTCGCCACCCGCCCACTTCGCGGTCCTGGCCCGGACCCGTGCCAGATAGCCGGCGTCCTCCAGGCGCGCCAGCACCTTCTGGGTCCATCGCATCGAGGTCTGCGGGGTGTGGAGCCGGTGGATTTGGCTGGTGGAGAGCAGACGGTGCCGGTAGGCGGAGACGATGACCTCGGCTTCGAGTTCGGTGAGGGCCACGAACGCCGACATCAGCGGCCCACGACATGAAGGTGCCGGCCGCTGCCCCGCCCCGACCCGGCCGACGTCGAGTTGGGCTTCGACGGGGGAGGTGGCGTGGAAGGAGGGTTCGGCTGGGGGGGACCTTGCGGGCTCGGCCCTCCGCTCTTGCCGCTGAGATGGGCTTTGATGGCGTCGTCGAGACCGTCGAGCTCGCTGAGCATGGCCCCCACGGGGCGGCGGCCGACGTTGCGGTCGATCTGGCCGTCGAGCTCTGCCACGCCCTCAGGGTTGGCGATGTCGCCGAAGACCTCGGAGATCTCGAAGCCCCGGAACCTGAATGGGCTGGTGGTCTGCCCGGCGATGGTGACCGAGCCGATGAAGTGGTACTTCTCCAGTTGGGTGATGGTGTCGGGGTGCACCTTGTGCGCCCACTCCCTTGCCAGCAGCTTGGCCGAGTCGGCGCCGACGACCGTCGACATCAGATGCGACCGGTTGGTGAGGAGCGCGTCGAGGGTGGTCTTGGTCAGCCGTGTCGGCTGTTGGGCCATGGCGTGCAGGCGGATCCCGTACTTGCCGCACTGCTCGAGGAGAGCGGCGAGGTTGCCCTTGGCCGCACCATCCACCGATTGCATCTCGTCGACGAACACGTGGAACGGGCGGCGGTCCTCCGGAGCTAGGTCCTTTCGGGACAGGGCGGCTTGGAGGAGGTCGTAGATGAAGAAGTTGGCCACCAGGCGGTCCTTGTCGCCCGTCCCCGCCGGGCACGCCAACACGACCTTGCCGGCGTCCATGGCGGCGCGCACGTCGTAGGTGGAACGCGACGACCCGAACAGCGCGGCGATCGTCGCCGAGGACCTGAGCCGGTCGACGATGTTGGTCACCGGGGTGATGGCGTCGGCGGCCAACTTTCCGAAGCGGGTCTCCCAGAACGATCGGCTGGCCGGCGACAGATACGGCAGCACCGCCTGGCGCCACTCGTCGTCGGCGAGGATCGTCGTCATCTGGAACAACGTGGGGGCCAACTCGGCCGGCAACGCCAACGCCAGCTCGCAGAGGCTCTGGGCCGCCATCGTGGTCAACGTCAACGCCCGGTTGTTCACCTCCCCCCACTGCAGAGCCGACGCGAAGCTGTCGACCACCGCGGAGACGCGGCTCTCGACGTCCTCGGACGTTCTGCCTTCCATCGAGAACAGGTTCCATCCGGCCTGGCGGGCCGCCCGGCCCCGAGGCGCCAGGTTGATCTCGACCACCCGGTCTTCGAGGTCGGCCAGATACGGCTTCATCCTCGCCAGGGCGTCCGCGTGCGGGTCGAGGAACAGGCCGCCGTGGCCGGCCCGCGCCAGGGCGACGAATCGGACGATGGCCGACTCGGTCTTGCCGTACCGGGACCGTCCGGTCATGAAACTGAAGTAGGTGTCGGCCAGGCGAACCCCGACGGGCCGCTCCCCGTTGTCCTCGTCGGGGACCACGCCGAGGGGCAGAAGGTCCGGTTGGCGATCGTAGGTGAGCAGCGCCCGCGGGGGG
>JALYVP010000459.1 GCA_030853185.1 Actinomycetota bacterium
CTTGTCCGCCGCCAGCTCACGGCCCGTCGTCATGAGAGCAAAGCCCGGGTCCTCTTGCTCAAGGTCATCTCGGATCGTTCGAGCGGCTGTTCGGGCGTTCAAGGTGACCTGCACCACGGTTGCACCCTACTGAAATACGGTCGATGCTTGGCAGCCGGGGCCCGATACCGTGGTCAACCTTGAGACGCTTTGCCGTCGTCGGCGCCGGCATCAGCGGGTTGGCGGCGGCGTGGGAGCTGAGCGGCCACGGCCACGTCACCGTCTACGACCCCCAACCACCCGGCGGCAAGTTGCAGACCGGCATCTTCGAGGGCCGGTCGGTGGACCTGGGACCCGACGCCTTCGTCACCCGGGTCCCCGACGCCGTCGATTTGTGCGCCGAGCTGGGCCTGGGCGACGAGCTGGTAGCCCCGAGCACCGGGGCGGCCATGCTGTGGACCGACACCGGCCTTACGCCAATGCCGGAGGGCTTGGTGCTCGGCGCGCCCCGGGACCTGCGAGGCGTCCGCCGCTCGTCGGTCCTCAGCCGCCTCGGCGTGGCCCGGGCCGCCCTCGACCGGGTCCTGCCCGCCCGCTCCGGTGACGGGGACCTGTCGGTCTACGACCTGGTTGCCGGCCGATTCGGCGCCCAGGTGGCCTCCCGGCTGGTCGACCCCCTCGTCGGGGGCATCCACGCCGGGCGCACCGAGGAGCTGAGCGCCCAGGCCACCACCCCGCAGCTATGGGCCGCCGCCGGGCGGTCACGGTCGATGATGCGTGCCCTGCGGGATGTGCCGGCGGCGGGATCGGGTCCGGTGTTCCTGACCCCCAGGGACGGCACCGGACGGCTGGTGGCGCGCCTGGTCGAGCGACTCGAGGAGCGGGGCGTGACCTTCCGGCAATCTGCCATCCGGACCGTTGCCGTTGTCGATGGCCGCCGGGTGGCGGTCGATCCGGAGGTGGCGCCCTACGACGGGGTGGTGCTGGCCGTCGCCGCGTCGGGCGCCGCCGCCATCCTCGGGGAGGTGGCTCCGGGCGGGCTGGGCGGGATCGCGACGGCGTCGGTGGCCCTGGTCCTGGTCAGCTACGACGCCACCGAGCTGGCCCCGCCCCCGGGCGTCAGCGGCTTCCTCGTGCCCCGTACGACCGGCCGGTTGATGACGGCCTGCTCGTTCGCGTCCACCAAGTGGCCACACTGGGCGAACCCGGGCACCACCCTCCTCCGCATCTCCGCCGGCCGGTCCGGCGACCGGCGGGCCGAGACCATGGGCGACAACGAGCTGGTCGACCGGCTGACTCAGGAGATCAACGAGGCCCTCGGGACGCCTGCGACCGCCCGGTCGGTAAGGGTGACCCGCTGGCCCGACTCCTTCCCCCAGTACCGGGTCGGCCACCTGGACCTGGTGGCCGGGATCGAAGCGGGCCTCAAGGCCCTGGGCGCTCCGGTCACCGTGGCCGGGGCCAGCTACCACGGGGCGGGCATCCCCGCCTGCATCGGCAACGGGCGCCGGGCCGCGGCGGAGGTGGCTGAGCGGGTGGCCTCCGGGGCCGGGGTCCGGACTGTCGGCTAACGGCGTCTTTGAATCCGGGCGACAAGAGATTCGGTTTTCCGGACCTCGTGTCGCCCAGATCATCGTCGAAACTCTCGGCCGGCAGGACCCGTGGCAGAATGTCGGCCATGCGGACCGTGGTGCTGGGCCCGAAACCAGCAGAGCTGGAGGCGATGATCCATCGCCGTCGAGCGTCGGGCGCCGATCTCCACGATGAAGTCTGGCAGGGGAGCATCACCTGGCACCGGCACCACACCCAGCCCAGGCATACCTGGACCAACAACTCGCCGAGGTGCTGGGGCCGCTCGCCGGAGAGGCCGGTCTCGTCAGCACGGGGCCGTTCAATCTCGGCCGACCCGACGACTATCGGGTACCAGACCGAGCCGTACACCGGCATCTCCCCACAGAAGTCTGGGTTCCCACCGCGGCTGTAGTGGTGGAAATCCTCTCCCCTGATGACGAAACCTCTTACGTTCCGCAGGTCGCAGGAGCTCTTCGGTCGAATTTCTTTGCGCTGTCAGTGGCTGGGGTTTGGTCCGCCAGGAGTGATGGCGATGGCCACCTCGGTGTTGGCGGGGAAGGGGTGGGAGTGGT
>JALYVP010000460.1 GCA_030853185.1 Actinomycetota bacterium
AGCTGGGGCAGGGCCGGCTCAGGCTGGCCGCGACGATGATCGGGGTCGGGCTCCTCGCCGCCCCGTCGGTTGCCGGATGCGGGACTGCGGCGGCACCGGCGGCACCGAAGGGGCGGGCGCCCCGGCCGGCGGCGGCGTCGGCCGTGGCCTATGCCAACGGGCGGGCCTACGTGTCCTGGCAGCCGGGCACCGGTGGCCCGTCGGACACCTATGTCGTCGAGACCATGGGGTCGGGGGCCGCCCCCACCCGGACCGTCGTGGCCGGGACGAACACCACAGTTGCGGGCCTGATCGCGGGCCGCAGCTACTCGTTCGGCGTGGCCGCCGCCAACCAGGCCGGGATCGGCAACGCGGCGACGACCAACCGCCTGACCGCTGTCGGCGCGGTCGCCCCCGGGGCCCCGGTCCACCCGGTGCTCACCGCCAGCAAGACCGACAACCGGGTGACGGTGTCGTGGGAACGCCCGGCGCCAACCCCGGCCCCGGAGCGCTACGACGTCGAGGTCTTCGAGGGTGGCCCCCGGGCCCAGTACCCGGTCGGGGCCTTCGTCTGTTATGCCCCGTGCACGACGAAGACCGTGGCTGCCGATCCGGGCACGGAGGCATCGATCCGGGTGAGCGCGGCCAACCCGGCGGGCCGGTCGCCTGCGGTCAGCTCCAACCGGGTGCCGGTGGCCCACCCCTGCGCCCTGGCCTGTGTGGGCATCGACGCCACCGACCCGGGGACGGCCGAGACCCACCCGGGGTCGGGATTCCTCCACGCCATCGGGCCACGGACGTCACCAACCGCCCGCCAGGCGCTCGCCGCCGAGCACTGGCGGGTGTCGGCCACCTTCGGCTCGCCGGCCGCGACCTACGGCGAGGAGACCACCGCCGGGACCGTTCCGGGCGCCGACCTGACCGAGCTGCTCTCCGACGACTGGAGGACAAGCCAGCATGAGCCGCCGGCGGCGGCCAACGCCGGCTTTGCCATCCCCCCCTGGACCGACCTGGCCGGGTACCAGGCGTGGATGACCACCGCCGTGCGGGCCATCGAGGCCGTGGGCCGGGCCCGGGGGTTCACGATCACCTACTGGGAGGTGCAGAACGAGCCGTTCTCCCCGAACTTCTACTCCGCCGGCGCCCGCCCGGCACTCCCGCCCGCCCTCGGAGGCGTGGGCGAGACCGTCGCCGACTTCGACGCTCAGTACCTGGCCGCCTACCGGGGCATCAAGGCCGCCGATCCCCACGCCAAGGTGGTGGCGCCGTCGCTGGAGACCTGGGCCGCCGGGCCGGCCGAGGCAGGGGCCGAAGAGGCGGGCAGCGTCGACATGCGCAGCTTCTTGGACGTTGCCGTGATCAACCAGGCGCCCCCCGATGCCATCGCCTGGCACGAGAACGACACCTACCCGCTCCCCGACAACTTCGCCACCGGGCAGGGACCGGCCCAGCCCGGCGACGTGCAAGCGGCCGCCCTCCAGCTCCGGGCCCTGCTGGCCGAGCGCCCCACCCTCGGTCACCCGGCCATCCTGGTCAACGAGTACGACAGTCCGCTCCTGTCGCTGGTGCCGGGCTGGGACGTCGGTCAACTGGCGGCCCTCGACACCGCGGGGGTGAGCGAGGCCAACCGGGCCTGCTACTACGGCACCTGCGGCGACGGCTACCTCGACGGGCTCCTCGCCGGCGATGGGAGCACGCCGTTGCCGGGGTACTGGGTGTACGCCCTCTACGCCAGGACCGCGGGCCGGCAGGTGCCGGTCGCCACCACCTTCACCGGCGTCACCGGCCTGGCCGCCGTCGCCCGGTCGGGAGTGGTGACCGCCCTCCTCGGCCGCCACCAGGGTTGCCCGCCGGCGGCGCTCGGAGCCTGTGTACCCGCGGCGGTGCCCATCTCGGTCAAGGTCGGCTTCACCGGCTCGGCCCAGGTGACCGAATCTGGCATCCCGGCCGGGACCGGACCCCTGGCCGGCCCGGTGATGAACCCGACCGTTCGGGTCCCGGTCCTCCACGGGGCCGTCTCGATCACCACCCCGCCGATGCCTGACGGCGACGCCGTGGCCCTCGTCGTGGCGCCGGGCTGACCCGCCCGCCGCGGGCCGGGGGCGTCAGGCCGGCGACCTCAGGCCGGCGACGGGCCGGGGG
>JALYVP010000148.1 GCA_030853185.1 Actinomycetota bacterium
GGTGAACAGATCGGTGACCATCCGTGCCACCAGGCGCAGGAAGGCAACGTCGCGGCCGTTGAGGGAGAGATCGGGCTCGGCGCTGAAGCAGCACAACGTCCCGGCATCGTCGCGCCCGCCGAGGACCAGCGGCACCCCCAGGTAGGAGCCCACGGGGCTGTTCAGCCAGGCCAGATCGGAACCGTCGAGGGTCCGGGTTGTGTCGGGGACCACCGCTGGAAGCTGGCCACTCAGGAGTCGCTGGCAGTAGGTCTCCTCGGCGGCGCGCTCGACGCCGACATCCCAGCCGTCCACCCGTGCGCTCACGTGGCGGACGATCCATCGACCGTCCCGTATCTCGGCCACCAGGGCCACATCGCTGTCGAGGTGCTGGCGGGTCAGGAGGAGCAGCTCGTCGATCTGATCGGCCGCCTGGGCCGAGGTGGTGACCATCCGGGCCATGTGCTCGGCCACCAACGAGCCTCCGACATCGGCCACCCGCCGGCCGCGAGCCCCGCCGACGACCGGGCCCGCCGCTTGGCCCGGTACATCTCCCGATCGGCGTGGCGCCAGGCGCCGGTCATGTCCACGTCGAGGGTCCGCACGCCGAGGCCGGTGGAGGCCGAGAGTCCCGCCTCGTTCAGAGCGCGGCGGACCATCCTGGCGAGCTCCTCACCGCGAGCCCGGTCACATTCGGTTGCCAGGATGGCGAACTCGTCACCGCCGACGCGCGCCGCCTGGGCCTCGGCCGGCAGGACGGAGCGGAGGCATCGACCGACCCGCTGGAGATGGGCGTCGCCGGCGGCGTGGCCCAGCTCGTCGTTGACGGCCTTGAGGTCGTCGAGGTCGACGATCACCACCGCCGCGGGCGATCCGTACCGGCGGCACCGCTCCTCCTCGAGGCCGAGCAGTCGGTCCCAGAGTCGGCGGTTGCCCAGACCGGTGAGGGGGTCGGTCTCCGCCGCCCGCTCGGCCCGGGAGGCCCGGAAGACCTGCTGGTCGACGGCAAGCTCATTGGTCAGGATCAGACCGAGCAGGTCCGCCCACAGGCGGACGGTCGGCTCCTCGACGAGGATCCGCTTCGGCTTGTCACTGGTGCTGAAGCCGCACAGCGTCCCGAACAGCCCGCCCTGGCGGTCGATGATGGGGACACTCATGACGGCCCGCAGGGGAAGACCGGTCCGGTCGCGCAGCGCGGCGTAGGCCGGCACGGCGTCGAGGACGGGAGCCATGCTCGGTTCACCGGCCATCATCAACGAGCAGAACGTCTCCGACCAGGACAGCACGGCGCCGGCGTGCACCAGGTGTTCGCCCCCCAGGCAGTCGAGGATCACGTACTGGTCCCCCTGCCGACGGGAGACCCAGGCGACCTCGAAAGCCGAGTCGGTCCTGGATGAGCCCCAATACCGCTCTGGCCGCCGTCGAAAAATCCTGGACCTGCCCCCCGGACCATCATGCACGCGCCCCTTCGCGGTTGGTCCCTACACGAAAGCATATCGAGGTGTGGCGGGCTCGACGCTGGCGGTGGTTCCGGCACCGGCGCGCGCTGTCCCAGGCCGCGCTGTCCCAGTCCCCGCTATCCCTTGGCCGCGGCCCAGGTGTCGCCCCACGAAACGTTGACGGTGAGCGGCACCCGGAGCTCGACGGCGCCGGTCATGGCGTCGATGACCGCCTTCTCGGCCGCCACAGCCTCATCGGAGGGGACCTCGACGATCACCTCGTCGTGGACCTGCAGGACCAGGCGGCTGGTGAGGCCCTCGGCCGACAGAGCGGCATCGAGGCGGACCAGGGCCACCTTGAAGACGTCGGCGGCCAGGCCCTGTATCCCTGCGTTCATGGCCTGGCGCTCACCCGCCGCCCGCACCTGGTAGCGCCCGGACTGAAGCTCGGGGATCAACCGGCGCCGGCCCATCAGGGTCTCGGTGTACCCCCGGTCCCGGGCCTCGGCGATGACCCGGTCCATGTAGGCCCGCACGCTCGGGAACCCCTCGAAGTAGGCCCGCAGGATCTCGTCCGCCTCGACCACCGGAATGGCCAGGCGCTGGGCCAGCCCGTACGCCTCCATGCCGTAGGCCAGGCCGTAGGAGACCATCTTGGCCTTGGAGCGCATGGCGAGGGTCACCTCGCCCGGTTCGACCCCGTAGATCCTCGACGCGGTGGCGGTGTGAATGTCGGTCCCGGAACCGAACGCCTCCACCAGCCCCGGGTCCTCGGCCAGGTGGGCGATGACCCGCAGCTCGATCTGGTTGTAGTCGGCGACCAGGAAGCGGCGGCCAACGGTCGGGACGAAGCACCGCCGGAACCGCCGGCCCTCCTCGGAGCGGATCGGGATGTTGTGGAGGTTGGGCTGATCGGAGCTGAGCCGCCCGGTGCGGGCGACGGTCTGGTTGAACGTGGCATGGATGCGCCCGTCCGGGGCTACCTCGGCCAGCAGCGAGTCGCCGTAGGTCGAACGCAGCTTCTCCACCTCCCGCCACCGCAGCAGGGCCTCGATGATGGGGTGCTCGCCGCGGAGCTTCTCGAGGGTCTGAGCATCGGTCGAGAAGCCGGTCTTGGTCCGCTTCTGGGGGGTGAGGCCGAGCTTGGTGAACAGGACCTGGCGCAACTGGGGCGTCGATCCGACGGTGAAGGGCTCACCGGCCAGCTCCTGGATGTCGGCCTCGAGCCGCTTGGCCTCGCCGGCCAGCTCGTCGGCCAAAGCCTTGAGCTCGGTCACGTCGACCCGCACGCCCATCTCCTCCATCAGAGCCAGGACCCGCACGAGGGGGCGTTCGACCTCGTCGTAGAGCCGGGACATGCCCCGGGCGGACAGGGCCGAGCCGAGGGGCTCGACCAGGCGGGCCACGGCGGCGGCGCGCCGGCCGGCGACGTTGGCGACATCGGTGGCGGTGCCGTCGAGGTCCAGCTGACCGGCAGGCGGGGCGTCGGGCGCCGTCAGGTCGATCTCCGCGTAGCGCAAAGCCAAGGCTTCGAGGAGGTACTGGTCACCGGCGGGGTCGACGAGGTAGGCGGCGATCGCGGTGTCCAGTTCCAGGGAGGAGAATGACACCCCGATCACCGACAGCCCCCGCATGAGTGCTTTGGCGTTGTGGGCGCTGACCTCCACCCCGCCGTCTCCGAGCAGGCGGCCCAGGGCGGCCAGCATCGCCGGGGTGCTGAGCGCCGCCTCGTCGATCCAGGTGACCGTCACCGGGTCGGGGCCCTCGGGGGCGGGGAGGGGGACCAGGGCCACCCCGATCAGCGGCGAGCGACCCTCGGTGCCCACCCACCCGCCGGCCACCGTGACGGCGGTGGCGCCCGCCACCCACCCGTCGATTCCGTCGATGATGCGGGCCGGTTCCGGGCGGTCGATGGCGACGCTGAGAGCGTCACCGCCCTGGGGCTCGTCCCGTCCACCTCCCGAACCGTTGGTTTCCGTGGCCTCCACGAACCGGTCCCAGAGGCTGCGGAACTCCAGGAAGTCGAACAGCCGGCGGACCTCCTCGGTGTTCCAACCGCCGAGGGCGGCCTCGGCGGTGTCGATGCTCACATCGACGTCGCGCACGAGCGGCGTGGCGGCGGCATTGAGACGGACCCGGCCCTCGGATGCGGCCAGGCTGGCCCGCAGCTTGGGCGTCAGGTCGTCAAGGTGGGCGAAGATGGCGTCCAGGTCGCCGTAGCTGTTGATCAGCTTGGCGGCCGTCTTGTCCCCCACCCCCGGCACCCCCGGCAGGTTGTCCGAAGGGTCCCCGCGCAACGCCGCGTACTGCGGGTAGTGCTCCGGGGTGACCCCGGTGCGGGCCTCGATGCCGGCCTCGTCGTAGAGGACATAGTCCGAGACCCCACGCCGGTTGTAAAGGACCCTGATGTGGGGGTCGGCGACCAGCTGGTAGCAGTCCCGGTCGCCGGTCACGACCATGACCTCGTCGCCGGCAGCCGCCGCCTTGGTGGCCAGTGTGGCCAGGATGTCGTCGGCCTCGTAGCCGGCCAGCTCGAGGAGGGGGATCTTGAGGGTCTCGACCAGCTGACGGACCAGACCCATCTGCTGGCGCAGGATGTCGGGGGTCTCGGCCCGACCGGCCTTGTAGTCGTCGATCATCTGATGGCGGAAGGTGGGCTCGGGTCGGTCGAAGCTGGCCACGACCTGGTCGGGATGGTGGTCCTTGATCAGGTTGACGAGCATCGAGGTGAACCCGAACACGGCGTTGGTCACCTGCCCGGCGGCCGTGGCCATGTCGGTCGGGAGGGCGAAGAACGCCCGGTAGGTCAGTGAGTTGCCGTCGATCAGCATGAGCCGGGCCATCACCGTCGATGGTAGGGCGCCCGCCGAGGACCGAGGGCGGTAGCATGCCGGCGTGTCCGATGGCTTCCATCCTCCGCTGGAGGAGTACCTCGAGGCCGTACACGAGATGGAGGAAGAGGGCACTGTCGTCATCCAGGCCCGGCTGGCCGAACGGCTGGGTCATTCTGCTCCCGCGGTGTCCGAGATGGTCCACCGGCTGCGTGACGAGGGCTACGTCAACCTCGACCGGCGGGCGCTGCGGCTGACCGGCGAGGGCCGGGAGGTCGCCGAGCGGGTGGTGCGCCGCCACCGGCTGGCCGAGCGGCTGCTGACCGACGTGATCGGCCTGCCGTGGGAGAGGTCCCACCTCGAGGCATGCCGCTGGGAGCACGTCATCTCCGACGAGGTCGAGGCCCACCTGGTGATCCTGTTGGGCCACCCGACGACCTGCCCGCATGGCAACCCGATCCCGGGGACCGCGCCCAGCGACACCACGGTGACCGCCCTGGCCGACGCCGTGGGCGGTGACCATGTCCGCCTGGAGCGGGTGACCGAGCAGGTCGAGATCGACACCGAGACACTGACCTACCTGTCCGTCAATGGCTTCGTGCCGGGGACGGTGGCCACGGTTTCGTCCCGGGCGCCGGACGGCACGCTCACCTTGGATCTCGGCGATCACGCCATCTCGCTCGGGCCGGCCCTCGCCCAGCAATTGTTCGTCGCCGCCGCCTGAGTGCCCCCGCCAGAAAAATCCGGCGTCAAGAGAAGGCGGCGATCACCGTGCGGCTATCCCGGCGACGACGGGGTTGATCTGGAACTGCACGACGGCGCCGGCGCAGGCCTGCAGGCTGGCCCCGACGAACACCGGTGCCGTCTGCTGGGGCGGGAAGACCCGGAAGCCGATCGCCGGCTTGGGCCTGGCAGGGCGGACCGAAGTCGGCGGCCTGGGCCACCCGCAGGACGGCGCTGGCCGGGGTTCAGCGTGACCGTCGCTGGCGGCCGTCCGGTCCGCACCGCCGCAGCGCCGATCTGGGCGCCCCGGCGCCCACTGCGCAGACACCGGGGTATCCGGACAGGGTGCACGGCACCGTGCTGCTACGACGGGGAGTCGGGACGCAGCCCGGCGTCGATGACGCGTCGGGCGATCTCGTCCATTCGGACCCGCTCGGCCATCGCCGTGGTCCGGATCCACGTGAAGGCGTCGTGCTCCTTCATGGCGCACTCGTCCATCAAGATGCCTTTGGCCCGCTCGACGAGCTTGCGGACCTCGAGGCGCTCCTCGAGGTTCTTCACCTGATCGTCGAGGGCCCGCATCTCGGCGAAACGGCCGATGGCCATCTCGATGGCGGGGAGCAGCTCGCTCTTTTGGAACGGTTTCACCAGGTAGGCCAGCGCCCCGGCGGCACGGGCCTGATCGATCAGGTTGCGCTGCGAGAAGGCGGTGAGGATCAGCACCGCCGAAAGCCGCTCGGCGCTGATCTGGCGGGCCGCGGTCAGACCGTCCGCGCCGGGCATCTTGATGTCGAGGATGGCCAGATCGGGGCGGTGCTGACGTACCAGGTCCACGGCTTCATCGCCACGACCGGTCTCGCCGACCACGTCGTAGCCCTCCTCCTCGAGGATCTCCTTCAGGTCGAGACGGACGATCGCCTCGTCCTCGGCGATCACCACACGAACGGACATGACATCTCCTCGGAACAGGCGCGGGTCATGATGCGGCCGTCCCCCCGGTGACGAGCCGGTCCAACAGCTCATCCTGGGTGACGATCATCTCCGCGATCGAGCCGGCCACGACCGTCCGGCTGCGAGTCATGGCCGCCGCATGGCGCTGCGCCTCGACGTACTCGCGCTGGGCCAGAGGCGTCTCGGAGACCAGGGATCGGACCCGGGCCTCCTCGGCGGCGTCGTTGAGCACCTCGAGTTGCTCGTCGATCACCGCCAGCTCTTCCCTGGCGCGCCGGAGCCGCTGGGCGACGTCCATCAGGCGGCGTTCGATCAAGGCTCGGGACACGGTCCGCCCATCCTAGAGGGTCGTCCTACCGCCACCCGCCCCCGAGCGACCGCTGTCCGGCGTCGATCACGGCCGGGCGGCGACGTCGAGGCCCACCTGGTCGCCCAGGAAGACCAACTCGTCGGCCGCCAGGGCCACGCTGCGGCGGATCGAGCGGGAGCCGTGGCCGACGTCAGCCTCCGCTCGCAGCAGGATCGGGCGGTCCTCGGCCGGGGCGCTGGTGGCGCCCTGCAGGGCGGCGGTCATCTTGCGGGCGTGCAACGGGTCCACCCTGGTGTCGCTGTCGAACACGGTGAACAGCACCGCCGGGTAGACGACACCGGCGGTGACGTGGTGGTAGGGCGAGTAGCCGAGCAGCCAGGCCAGCTCGGTCGGATCCGACGCCGTGCCGAACTCGTCGGACCACGTGGCCCCCAACCCGAACTGCTCGTAGCGGACCATGTCGAGCAACGGGGCGGAGCAGACCGCAGCCCGCCACAGGTCCGGGCGGCGGGTGACCGCCGCCCCCACGAGCAAGCCCCCGTTGCTGCCCCCGAGGATCCCGAGCATGCCCGGTGCCGTCCAGCCCTGCGCCACCAGCCATTCGCCGGCCGCCTCGAAGTCCTCGAAGACCCGCTCCTTGTTCTCCCGCATGCCGGCTCGGTGCCAGGACTCCCCCTCCTCCGAGCCGCCGCGCAGGTTGGCCACGGCCCATACCCCACCGGCGGCCACCCAGCCGAGGATCGTCGAGGAGTAGGCCGGGGTCATGGGCACCCCGAAACCGCCATAGCCGTATAGCACGGTGGGCCGGGGCCCGCCGGCCGGCCCCTCGGCGCCGGCCGCGATCACCGTCAGCCGGACCTCGGTCCCGTCGGCAGAACGGTAGGTGACCAGCCTGGAGACCACCTCGGTCCCAGCGTCGGCGGCGGCCGGCTCAGCGCCGGGGACGCCATTGCCCGACGTCGGCTCCTCCAGCCCGCCGGTGGCCACGTCGAGGCGTCCCACCTGGTACGGCCGGGTGTAGTCGGTGAAACCCACCCAGACCTCAGGACCCTCGTCGCGGCGCCCGGTCACGTCAGCGCTTCCCGGTCCCGGCAGCGTCACCTCCCGGAACAGCTCACCGGTGTCGGCATCGACCACGCTGACCTCGGAGGTGGCGTGGCGGCTGCGGACCACGACCAGGTGGCCGCCGGCCAGGGTGGCGTCCTCGAGGACCGCCTCGGGATCCTCGGCCACCACCTCCCGCCACCCCGACGGCCCCGGCTCGGGTGCAGCCGCGTCGACCACGCACAGGCGCCCCCGTGGCGCGTCGAGGTCGGTGAGCAGCCACAGCCGGCCCTCCCGGTCCAGGTGGGGCCACGCCTGGGCGTCGATGCCGGCCAGCACCTGCCGCCAGGCGGGGACGTCCGCCACCTCGCTGATCCAGACCTCGTTGCGGGGGGCGGTGCCGAGCGACAGCGACACCACCATCCACCGACCGTCCTCGGAGGTCCCGACCCCGTAGTAGGCAGTCGGCTCACTGCCCTCCCCGGCCGACCCGTCGCCGAAGACCATGGTGTCGGTGGCAGCGTCGGCGCCGACGCGGTGGCGCCACACCCGCCGGTGATAGGCCACCTCGTCGGCGGGCACCAGGGCCGGGTCGAGGCGGCGGACGTAGAACAGCTCGTCGCCTCCCGGCAACCACGCCACCGGCGAGTACCGCAGCCGGCCGATCGGCCCTTCGAGCACCTCGCCCGACTCCACGTCCATGACGCAGAGCTGGCTCTCCTCGTCTCCTCCCGACGACAGCTGGTAGGCCAGGCGGTCGCCCTCGATCGACGGGGACCAGTAGTCCAAGGTCACGGTCCCGTCATCGCTGAGCAGGTTCGGATCCACCAGCACCCGGGGCGGCCGCCCGGTCTGCTCGACCCGAAGGACGCCGTGATCCTGGCCCGGACGGCGCTCGGTGATGAACCTCCGCTCCCCTACCACCGCCGGCGCGCTCACGAAACCGGGCAGCAGGGCCTCGAGGCGCCGGGCGATGGCGGCCCGGGCGGGCCGCTCGGCCAGCCAGGCCGCGGTCAGCTCCTCTTCGGCTGTCGACCACTGTCGGGTACGAGGATCATCGGGATCCTCCAACCACCGGTAGGGGTCCGGCACCTCCCGGCCGGC
>JALYVP010000149.1 GCA_030853185.1 Actinomycetota bacterium
GCTCACGGTCGCCCGCCACCTGGTGGCCGTCGCCTTGGACGCCGGCGGCCAGGACAACGTGACCGTCGCCGTCCTCCCCACCGGTCCGGCCGGGGTGCCCGACGTTCCGGGGCCGGCCCGGGCCGGAACGACCTCCCGGCCGTCCGCTCTCAACGAGGAGTAAGCCATGTCCACGTTCAGTCTCGAGTGCTTCCAGAACGAGTACCTCCCCGAGGGCGGTGACCAGGTGAACGCCATCATCACCGTCACCGGATCCGGGGGTGGCCCCTCGGAGCCGGCTGCCGGGGGGGAGGTGGCCGAGCTGATCATCCTCGACGTGTCGGCGTCGATGACGGGCCGCAAGCTGCGGCAGGCGGCAGACGCCGCCCGGGCTGCCATCGACGCCGTGCGCGACGGCGTCCGCTTCGCCGTCGTTGTCGGCAACCACCAGGCCTGGGTGCTCTACCCCCCCGATGCGTCGCTGGTCACCGCCTCAGCCGATACCCGGAGGGCAGCCAAGGACGGGCTGCGGAACCTGCAGGCGAGCGGCGGCACGGCCATCGGCAGCTGGATCACCCTGGCCACCACCTTGCTCGGCTCGGAGCCCGGCATGCGCCACGCCATCCTGCTCACCGACGGCAAGGACGAAAGCGAGGAGGAGGCTGATCTGCTCCGCGCCCTGACCGGCGCCACCGGAGCCTTCCAGTGCGATTGCCGAGGGGTGGGCACCAACTGGCAGGTCGCCGAGCTGCGCCGGGTGGCCGACGCCCTGCTCGGCAGCGTCGACATCGTCGCCGATCCCGCCGAACTGGCCGCCGACTTTGCTTCCATCATGCGAACGGCCATGGCCCGGAGGGTGGCCGCCGTTGACGTGCGGGTATGGTCCCCGCAGGGAGCTGACATCGAATTCGTCAAACAGGTGGCGCCCGACGTGAGCGACCTGACCGACTCCCGCGTTCCTGTCAACGCCCTCGTCGGCGACTACCCGACCGGGGCGTGGGGAGACGAGTCGCGTGACTACCACGTGTGTGTCCGGGTGGTGCCCGGCGGGGTGGGCGACGAGATGCTGGCCGCCCGGGTGACGTTGATGGTCGACGGGGAGGCTTCCGGTCAAGGACTGATCAAGGCCGTGTGGACCGACGACACCGCTCTGTCCACCCGCATGAGCCGTCACGTGGCTCACTACACCGGCCAAGCCGAACTGGCCGACGCCATCCAGGAAGGCCTCGAGGCGCGCAAGGCCGGCGACATCGACACCGCCACCGCCCGGCTGGGACGGGCCGTGCAACTCGCGGAGGAAGCAGGCAACACCGACACCGCCCGCCTGCTCGGCAAGGTGGTGGACGTCGACGACGTCGGGACGGGCCGGGTCAGGCTGAAGGCAAAGGTGGACGAGGCGGATGAGATGACCCTCGACACCCGGTCCACCAAGACGGTACGGGTCCACAAGTGAGCGGCGTGTGCCCCAGGGGGCACCCGTCGGAAGCCGACGACTACTGCGACGTCTGCGGTACCCGCATGGGCGGGGCGCCCACGGCCACGATTGTCGCCGGTGGGCCAGGGCCCGACGGCGAGCCCCTATCGCCCGGCCCTGTCTCCTCGACCCCCGACCCGCAACCGGCCGCACCGACCGATCCGCAACCTTCTGCACCGACCGAACCGTGCCCGGTCTGCGCCGCGCCCAACCCGCCGGGGGGCCGATTCTGCGAGGACTGCGGAGCCGACCTGGCCGTCCCGGTCAAGCCCCCCGCCGGCGGGGCCGACCCGGCCGGTGTCGGCCACTGGGAGGCGGTGGTCACAGCCGACCGTGACTACTACGAGCGGATGGACGGTGGCGGGATCGAGTTCCCTCTCCTCTACATCGACCGGCGGTTCGTGTTGCGCGCCCCGACCGCGGCCATCGGCCGGCGATCGGTGTCCAAGGGCGTCGAGCCCGTCATCGACCTGTCCGCCGCTCCCGAGGACATCGGCGTGTCTCATCAGCACGCCGTCCTGGTGGTGCAGCCGGACGGCGCCTGGTCGCTGGTCGACCCGGGCTCCACCAACGGGACCTACCTGAACGACGACCCCGAACCTCTGGCCCGCAACCAGCCGGTGACCCTGCACGACGGCGACCGGGTGCACGTCGGGGCCTGGACCTGCATCACCGTGCGTCACATGGCGCCAGGGACATGACCGTGTCATCGCAACGGCCGGCCGTCGGGGGTGCCGGCACGGACCGGGGCCGCTGGCTGGGGCCGGGGTGGGGGCCCGGAGCCGACCATCGCTCTGTGACCCCGCCCGATGACGGTTAGGCGCAACGGGCACGGTCGGCGACGGCAGCACCGGACGGTCGTCGCTTCCTGCTTGACCCTCGCCGCCGGCGTCACGGTCGCCATTGCCGCGACGGTGGGCGGTGAAGCTCCGAGGGCGCAGCCCTCGCGAGCGGGGCGCACGACGCCGGCGATCACCGCCGCGCCCCTCGAGGCCCCCGGCGCCGCCACCCAGTCCCAGCTGGGGCCGTGGCACCTGGTCGGCCACGACGCCCAGCCGGGACTCGTCTCCGATGAGGGAGTCACGACCACCGACACGTCGCCGTCGGTCGTCTACCGCGGCGTCCTGAGCATCCTCCCCGAGGTAGGCCTCCAGGGGTGGGTGCACATCGGTGACCCCGACAGCTGGCGCGGCGCCATCGTCGATGCCTACCAGGGCGCGCCGGGGGCGACGTCGAAGCTGTTCGTGGTCACCCTCCCCGACGGGACCCGCCACTCCTACACCCATGCCCTCGACCGCGGCGAGCTGCTCAACAACTCCTTCGCGGCCGTCTCCCCCGACGGGCAGTGGCTGGTCTCGGGGGAGTTCGGGGTCGCCGACCGGCTGCTGGTCTTTCCCCTGCCTGGCGCCAACCCGGCCCGATCGGCGGCCGACGGGACCCTGGCCCGGGTGGGCAACATCGCTCTCGACCACCAGGTCTCCGACGTCCAGGGCTGCGACTTCGTGACCCCCACCCGCCTGCTGTGTGCCACCGACGACCCAGGCACCGCCTTGTGGCCCACCGATCGACAGCTCCTCCAGGTCGACCTTCCCGCCCCTCTTTCCGGGCGGACCACGACCGGCCACGTCCGCGATCTCGGACCGCTCCCGCAGCAGAGTGTGTGCCAGGGGACATTCGAGACCGAGGGCATCGACTACGACCTCCGAACCGGCATCCTGCGGGCCGAGGTGGTCCCCCCGCCCCCCTGCGACTCGATCACCACCGTCTACGAGTACCGCTCCGCCTGAGCTGGGCGGCCGACTGAGCCGGCCGGCCGAGGCCGGGAGCCCCGAACGAGGCGCCCGCTTTCGCCCCGGCGGAACTTGGGGGCCATATTCCCCACATGCGCGGAATATGGCCCCCAAGTTCCGCTCCCGCCGCTCCCGCCGCTCCCGCCGCTCCCGCCGCTCCCGCCGCTCCCGCCGCTCCCGCCGCTCCCGCCGCTCCCGCCGCCGGCCCGTGTCCGGCCTGAGCTCAGGGCGTGCGGTGCCACAGCTTGATGCCGCCGAGGATGCCGGCGTCGTTGTCGACCACGGTGACATCAGCGGGAAGATCGAAATCGATCTTCCCGGAGTTCCCCCCGCCCAGGTAGCAGTGGTCGAAGAACGTGAGGGCGCGCAGCGTGTCGATCATCTCTGCCACCCGCTTGTTCCACTTCTTGGCCCCCAGGGACTTGCGGGCATCATTGCCGAGCGCCTCGTTGTAGGTCTCGTTCTTGCGCAGGGGATGGTGGGCGAACTCGAGGTGGGGGAGCAGGGTGCCCTCGTAGAACAGGGCGGTGCCGATCCCGGTCCCGAGCGTCACCACCACCTCGAGGCCGTCGCCGGTGACCACCGCCGAGCCCTGGACGTCGGCGTCGTTGGCCACCTTGGTCGGCTTGGCCAGCGAGGAGCTGATGGCCGCCTGCAGGTTGTAGCCGTCCCACGCCTTGGTCAGCTTGGTGGAGGGCTTGCCCTCGGGACCCTCGGGGGAGATGAAATGGGGGGCGGAAAGGATCCGCCCGGCGCGAATCATGCCCGGGAAGCCGACCGAGATCCGGTCGAACGGCGGCAGGCCTTTGACCAGGTCAGTGAGGACGGTGACGAGCTTGTCAGGGGACAGTGGGTAGGGGGTGTCGATGCGCACCCGGTCGTGTTCCATGTGGCCGATGTCGTCGAGAACCGACGCCTTTAGGCCGGTCCCGCCGATGTCGATGGCGAGGGTGTTGCTCGCCACGGAACGGAAGGAGTCATGCAATGGTGTTCCGGCGCCTGGGGGGGTGGTGACCATGAGGCCACGTTACGGGCCACGGTGCGGCTCTGCCCGTGTTCGGCGATATTCGGCGCCCTCATCGGCAAATCATCGCTCAGCAGCGAATGCAGGAATCCCACAAAAAGTCACGGCCCCCGCCGGAAGATGTACGATAACAATGGCGACGACGGAGGGGATCCATGACGACGATCAATACGGGTGCTTCTCGTGTTACCCGGGATGACACGATGGCGGTCCTGCGGTCGCAGTTGGGATCCGAATATCAGGTCGAGGCGACGGAAGTCGACGCTTTCAAGGTCCGACGCAGTGCCATGTCCATCGCCAAGGTGCGGGTCGGCCGCAGCCCGGAGGGCGGGACGGTCTTCAACGTCACCGGCGGGGGTTTCTTGGTGACGTCAAGAGTTGTCAACTCACGCCACATCGGCCGTCTGGTGGCGACGGCCATCCAGCAGTCGCCGGAGCTGAACGGCGACTGACGGGTCTGATGGCCCCTCGCCCTGGTGTCAGACCCGCTCGGTGTCTTGACGGAAGCGCCAGATCGCACCACCGGTGAAGACGGCCAGCCAGACCACGATGTTGATGACCCACGACAGGGCCACCGTGGCGCCCAGCAGGGGAGCGTGCACGAGCTGGTTGAGGCCGTAGAGCGGGGTGAACTTGGCGACCGTCTGCAGGGCGTGGGAGAACTGATCCAACGGGATGAACAGGCCGCCGCCGAAGGCAAACAGGACGAGGGCGAACGACAGGATCTGCATGACGTTCTCGGTGGGGAGCAGGTAGCCCATGAACAACCCGAAGGCGGCGAAGACCAGCGAGCCGATCCAGACGGACAGTCCGGTGATGATCCACAGGTGCACTGGCATCGACGGCCGGCCGACGATGATCCCGACGACGTACACGGCCACAACCGAGCTGAGCCCGAGAACCAGCGCAGTGAGCATCTTGACGGCGATGTAGGCCGCCGGGAGCAGGGGAGTCAGCCGCAGCTGGCGGCTCCAGCCGGCGGCGCGCTCGATGGATACCATCGCCCCGCCGCTCGTGGTCGCCAGGATCGCACCGTAGAGGGCCATGCTGATCATGACCGACGCCGAGCCGTTGCCGTGACCGTTTCGCTGGTCGGCGTAGCTGCCGTTCAGGCCGAAGATCAAGAAGAACACGACCGGCAGGACCATGGTGAACAGCACGGTGCGGCGGTTGCGCAGCAGCCGTCGCACCTCCAGCCTGAGGAGGGTCAGGTTGAAGCCGCCCAGACCCGGGGCCCGGCGAGCCCTGGGATCGGTGGCAGCCAACGTCGGGGTGGTCATCGGGGCGACGCTCCAGCGGTCGTGCTCGGGCTCTCGGTGTCGTCGCTGGTCAGAGCGACAAAGGCGTCCTCGAGACCTCGCGTGGTGATCTCCAGGTCCCGAGCCGCAGTGGCGGTCAGCAGGTGTCTGGCCACGGCGTCGCTGTCACTTGAGTGGACCAGCACCGTGCTGCCCCTGACTTCGACGGACTCAGCTCCGGGGATGAGCCGGAGCGACGCCTCATCGGCACCGACCAGCGTGGCCCGCACCGTCCGGCCGGCAGCAAGAGCCTTGATCTCCGAGGAGGTGCCGTCGGCGACGATGCTCCCGTGCCGGACCAGGACGATCCGGTCCGCGTAGGCGTCCGCCTCCTCGAGGTAGTGGGTGGCAAAGAGCACGGTGCGCCCCCGGGCGGCGTCCTCGCGGATCGCCGCCCAGAAGGAGCGCCGCCCCTCGACGTCCATGCCGGTCGTGGGCTCGTCGAGCACAAGCAGCTCAGGGTCGGACAGCAGGGCCATGGCGAAGCGGAGTCGCTGCTGCTCCCCACCAGAGCAGGTACCGACCCTTCGATCCTTGACCTCGGTGATGCCGGCCCGGTCCAGGACCTCCTCCACCGGTCGGGTGTGGGTGAACAGGCTTGCGGTGTAGCGGGCCGTCTCGGCCACGGTGAGGTCGTTGAGCAGGCCCCCCGTTTGCATCACCGCGGCCACGAGCCCGTAGGCGATGGCCTGACGGGGGTGCATCCCGAACACCGACACCTCACCGGCCGTCGGTCGGGACAGGCCCAGCAGCATGTCGATGGTCGAGGTCTTGCCGGCGCCGTTGGGGCCGAGGAAGGCGACGATCTCCCCGGGGGCGACCTCGAGGTCGATGCCCTTGACCGCCTCGACGGAACCGAAGCTCTTGACCAACCCCCTGAGGTCGACCGCCAGGAGGGAACCGCTTCCGCCGTCCGCCGCTGTCCGCCCGGAACCCGTGTGCCGCCCCGTCGTGGATGCTTCCTTGTTCAACAAGGCGTCCGGACGCGCTTTATGAGACACGACATGATGGCAGACATAGCAATTAGGTGGACGTATTTCGACCCAGGACGAGCCGGACGCCGAACCCGATGATGACCACGACGATGCCGCACAAAATCCCACCGCCGATAGCGAAGGCCGCAGACCCGCCCGTAGCAAAAGAAATCACGATCCAGATGACCGCCGCCAGCAGCCCGGAGAGAAGGCTTCGGCGTAACATGTGCTAATCGTAGGCTCTCAAACCTTGAAATTCAATTGCACGATAAGCTTTTCTGGCGATTTCTTCCGATGTGGCGACCTTGCGGTCAAGCCTGACGCCGCCTCGCCCACGCCAGAGGGTACCCATGACAAACCGCACCCCTCGGGCGGGGCAGACGGCACTTCCGCAGCCTGGGGCCGATCCGTACTATGAGCCAATGACCGATGTCGGGGAGGGTCCGTCCACGGATGTGTCTGCGAGTAAGAACCGGATCCTGCTCCGGGGTCGGGACTCGCTGATCAACCGGCTGTTGCCCAGCGTGTGGCTGGCGTTCCTGCTGTTGCCGCTCCTGGCCATGTGGGCGAAGCGGGGCCCGACGCTGACCCACGACGTGGTGGTCACCGTGGTGATCGCCGCCTTCTGTGGTGTGTTCGTGTACTCGTCAGCGGTGGCCTACCAGGGGCGGGAACGTTGGAGCCGGCGCCATGACATGGTCGTCGTCGGCATCCTCCTCGCCATCCCCCTCGCCCTGGTGTTCTACGACCGCAGCGGCTACTGGGCCTACGGGTTCGTCTATGCCCTGTTGCCGGCCATGCGCCTGTGGCGCCAGCCGATCCAGTACCGCCTGGTGCTGGCCCTCGGTGCCTTGACCGGGCTGGCCGCGCTGGCCGGCGGCCTGAGCGGAGCCGAGCTGATCATCCCGATCGGGGTGGTGCTGGGCAGCGGGGCCGGCTGGTTGGGCTTCGGTCGCCTCATCGAGGCCAACGCCGCCCTGGAGCGAGCCCAGGAGGAGAAGGCTCAGGTGGCGGTGTCCGAGGAGCGTCTGCGCTTCGCCCGCGACCTCCACGACCTGCTCGGCCACAGCCTGTCGGTCATCACCTTGAAGAGCGAGCTGGCCGGGCGCCTGCTGGCCGTCGACGCCGATCGGGCCGGGACCGAGGTGGCCGAGATCGAGCTGGTCGCCCGTCGAGCCCTCAAGGAGGTGCGCGAGGCGGTCAGCGGGTACCGGCAGTCGACCGTGGCCGTGGAATTGGCCGGAGCCCGCACGGCGCTGGCCGCCGCCCGCATCTCCTGGTCCGAGGAGGTCGACCCCGACGTTGTCCTGCCCGAGGCGCTCGAGGCGGTCCTGGCCTGGACGGTCCGCGAAGGGGTGACCAACGTGATCCGGCACAGTCAGGCTGCCACCTGCACGCTCACCCTGGTCGTCGACGACGCCACGGTGACCATGAGCATCATCGACGACGGGGTCGGCGGGGACGGCTCCGGCGGAGGCAACGGGCTGCGGGGACTCGGCGAGCGCGTCGCCTCCGTCGCCGGCACGTTGGAGGCCGGCCCCGGAGACGACGGGGGCTACCGGTTGGTGGTGTTGGCCCCCCGGCGGATCGAGCAACCGGCGCCGCGGGCCGCCGAGACCCCACCGTCACCGCAGCCCCAGATGCGAGCCGACCAGGCGCAAGCCCGGCACCAGCCGGCGCCGGCAGGGGGGCCGGAGGACCGAGGCCCCGCGGGCGGAGGGCCGATCGGGCGGATGCTGGCCGCCGCCCGCGGGCACAGCACCGAGTGATCCGAGTCCTGATCGCCGAGGATCAGGTGATGGTCCGCCAGGCGCTGGCCACGCTGCTCGAC